>CAYTRJ010000055.1:0-11493 GCA_964440185.1 uncultured Faecalimonas sp.
AGAAAACCATAAACATGACCTTCTGTAATTTCAAAAGAAATATCATCTACTGCAAGATGTTCGCCGTAGTATTTTGTCAGATGTTGTACAGAAATCATATTTTCCCTCCTTGTTTTATCACTTTATTGCTCCCATTACCGGAAGCTAAAAAATAAAATAACATGCTTTGCTGAAAGAACGCTGAAATACACTTGATTTATTTTCTAAACAGCCTATGCTTCCCTATATAGAACTTATTCGCAAAGAATACAAAAAAAGCCGAAACCGAATAAAATAACGGTTTCGACTTTCTATATTATTCTATATAATGACAAGCCACCAAATGCCCTGCTGTCACTTCTTTCAAATGCGGCATTTCTGTCTTGCATTTTTCTGTTGCTTTTGGACATCTTGTGCAGAAACGACATCCTTTTGGTATATTCATTGGGCTTGGAAGTTCTCCTTCAATCAAAATACGTTCCGATTTTCTTCCTAGTTCTGGGTCTGCTACAGGAATTGCGGAAATAAGTGCCTGTGTATATGGATGTAATGGCGTTTTAAACACCTCTTCACTTGTTCCAATTTCCACCATGGCACCAAGATACATTACACCAATGCGATCACTAATATGGTAAACCATAGACAAATCATGTGCTGTAAACAAATAAGTAAGACCTAATTCCTTTTGCAGGTCTTTTAACATATTTACAACTTGCGCTTGTACCGACACATCAAGCGCTGAAATTGGTTCATCACAAAAAATAAATTCTGGATAAGCAGCAACTGCTCTTGCTACTCCTATTCGCTGTCTTTGTCCTCCACTAAACTCATATGGGAATTTTTCCATAATTTCTTCATTCATATTCAGTATCTTCAACAGCTCTTTAATTCGATTGTCTACTTCTTTCTCTGTATATCCACTTGTTCTTAAGGGTTCTGCAATCAATTGTTTTACGTTCCAGTTTGGATTTAATGCAGAATATGGGTCCTGAAATATGATCTGAAGTTTCTTTCGATATTCCTTCCATTCTCTTCCAGACAGTTTCACTAAATCTTTTCCATTGTAAAGAATTTCCCCCTCATTCACTTCCAACATACGAAGAAGGCAACGACCTAATGTAGATTTCCCACAACCAGATTCTCCAACAAGTCCAAACGTTTCTCCTTTGTATATCTGAAAAGAAATATCATCGACAGCTTTTACTTCGCCCTTTACACTTCCGAAAAAATTCTTAATTGGAAAATATTTTTTTAGATTGTTTATTTCTAACAATACTTCTCTGTCCATTTTACTTCACCTCATCTTTCTGCACTTCACAAAAGCATTTTGCTTTATGTGTATCAGAATACTTTTCAAATTCTGGCATCTCGTCTTGACATCTTGATGTTGCATTTGGACATCTTTCGGCAAATGGACATCCCTTTGGTAAATGATAAAGGGATGGCGGTGCTCCATCAATTCCACGAAGTTTCTCTGCTTTTTCATGTTCCGGATGTGGAATTGATTTCAAAAGTGCGCGTGTATACGGATGTTTTGGATCATAAAAAATTTCATCTACAGTTCCTTCTTCTACGATAATCCCTCCATACATAACTGCAATTCGGTCGCACATATTGGCCATAACCCCCATATCATGACTAATGATTACAATCGACATATTTCTTTCATCATGTAATCTCTTTAACAAGTCTAAAATCTGAGCTTGAATTGTAACGTCAAGCGCTGTTGTTGGTTCATCTGCAATCAAAAGTGATGGTTCACAGCTTAGTGCCATTGCAATCAATGCACGTTGACGCATCCCACCACTGTACTCATGGGGATATTGTTTCATACGTACTTCTGGAGTAGGGATCCCTACATGTCCTAACAACTCTATCCCTTTCTTTACCGCTTCTTCCTTCGAGCATTTATTGTATCTGCGAATTACCTGTGTCAAATGATAGCCTACTTTTCGAAGAGGATTCATTGCCGTCATAGGATCTTGGAAAATCATGGCCATCTCATCCCCACGATATTTTTGCAATTCTCTTTCTGACAGCTGTGTTAAATCTACTCCTTTATAGAAAATACCATTGGATTCCACATTCGCGTAACTAGGAAGCAGCCCCATCACACTTTTCATTGTGACACTTTTCCCACTTCCTGATTCACCAACAATCCCTAAAATTTCTCCTTCATCCACATGCAGATCAATCCCTCGAATTGCTTCCACTTGTCCTTTACTCGTCCGGAAGAAAGTACGCATCTGTTTTACTTCTAATATACGTTTTCCCATTTACTTCTCCTCCTGTGTTACTCGTGGTTCTACATAAAGTCTTAGCAGGTCTCCTAGTTTATTGAAAGAACAAATCGTACATACAATTAAGAGTCCTGGAATCAATGCCATATAAGGAGCTTTCGATAAATTTGTTTGTGCAGTCTGTAAAAGCGTTCCCCAACTTGACATTGGAGGCTGGATACCAATTCCCAAAAAGCTCATAGAACTTTCTACCATAATCGCATTTGCAATTGCACTTGTAGCTGCTGTAATGATAATTGGAAAAATGGTTGGTAAAATATGCTGTATGATAATTTTGTATTTAGGCACACCTATCAATTCCGCATACTGTACATACTCTCTATTTTTTGCACTTAATGTTTCTGTTCGAACAAGTCGTGCAATTTCCATCCAGCTAAAGCAGCCAATTACAATAATGATAGAAACCAATCCCTTTTTAAACAATAAACTTACAACTGTTACCATAATGATCCAAGGAATCGCACAAAAAACATCTACGATTCGCATACAAATACTATCAACAATTCCACCATAATATCCTGAGATCATACCGATTACAACGCCAATGCAGACAGACGTCAGCATTGCCATGATTCCAACAATCAAAGAAACTCTTGCTCCGTATAGTACACGTGCCAAATAGTCCCTTCCCAATTCATCCGTTCCAAACCAATGCTCTCTTGTAGGTCCTTGCAGCATATTTGTTACATCAATTGCTTCTGGATCGAGTCCTGTAAATTCTACGATCAGACTTGCTAAAATAATAAAAACAAGGAAAAATGCTGCTAACCACATTCCTTTATCTGAGAGGAATTTATTTTTTACGATTTCTAATTTTCTACTATTCATCCTACCTACCCCTCAATTCTTATTCGTGGATCAATCACTGCACACAAAATATCCGACAAAAGATTTCCTAAAATCACTAATGTTCCAGATAATAAAAGTACATCCATAACAATTGGATAATCTAAATTTTTAATTGCAGTCACAAAATATACTCCGATTCCTGGCCATGAAAATACTGTTTCTGTAATAACAGCTCCTGTCACTAACATTGGGAGTGCCATGCCTAGTTTTGTAATCAATGGAAGTAATACATTTTGAGAAACATGTTTAAATAAAATTTCTGCTTTACTACTTCCTAATGATTTCTGTACCAGCACATAATCTTCTTCTAACTGACTGATGGTTGAACTTCTTACATATCGCACTAAGTCTGGTAAAAAACCAATGATCAGCACACAATATGGCATAATAAAATGGTTTAAAAAGTCTCCAAATGAATCATCTCCGATTTTATGCATACCATAGATTGGAAACCATTCTAGTTTACATCCGAAGAAATAAATAGCTAAAAGTGCCACCCAAAAAGTAGGAACGGATAGTCCAATCGAAGCAAAAGTTGTAATGATTTTATCAATCAATCCGTTCTTCTTCTGTCCTGCAACCAATCCCAATACAATTGCCAATGCAAATGCTGTCAAATACGATGGTAAAACAAGTTTCATGGTATTGGGAATCTTTACCGATAAGTCCGCAGCAATATCTGTATGATTGATTAATGAATATCCTAACTCACCTTTACATACGTTTTTTACCCAACGGAAATATTGTACATATATGGGATCATTTAACCCATACTCTTCTCTAATAGAAGCAATCTGCTCTTTTGTCATCTTATCTGTCGTAAGTGCATCAACTGCATCATATGGCGCCAGATTGATCAAGATAAAGCAAAGTGCTGTAATCACGATCATCAATGGAATTGCCTGTAAAATTCGTTTTACTATATACTTTATCATTCCTTATCTCCTTTATAACGCAAAAAGGAGGACACTTTGGTCCTCCTCTCTAAAACATCACCTTATTCAAAGTATAATTTAGACATGTCTTCAAATGTATAGATTGGAGCAAGTACTGCTTCATCAATTCCTTTCAGAGCTGGATTTGTTACAATAATTCGAAGATTTGTTCCAAATGGGTAGAATAAAGCTTCATCTGCTACCATTTGTTGCGCTTGTGTATAAATTTCTGTTCTCTTAGCTGTGTCAGTTTCTTTCATACCTGCTTCGAATAATGCATCTAAATCCGCATTTGCGTAGTTGATCATTTGACCTGTTCCAAACATTCCTTTAAATCCGTCTGGATCGATTGTCATGATGTATCCACCTAAGTACATATCATATGTTGTATCTTCGTTATCATAAGCTGTTTCAACGTATGCTGCTTGTTCAAGACCGCAAAGTTCAACATTGATTCCGATTTCTTTTAATTGAGCTTGGATTACTTGTGCTTGAGCTGTTTGAGCGGAATCTGCTCCGATATAACAGATTTTTAATTCAGTAGCTCCGCCAGCAACTAATTCTTTTGCTGCTGTAGTATCTTGATCGTATTTTTCAAGATCTTCTGTGTAGAATCCGTTTGTAGCTGGAAGGAATGAGTAGCTGATTGCAGCATAATCTAATGAGCTGTATGCAGCTGTCATAATTTCTTCTCTATTTAAAGCTTTTAAAATACCTTTTCTGTAGTTTGCATCTTGCATGTTTGCAGAAACTCTGTTAAGACGAACATATGCAACACGTCCTTCACTATAAGGAGTTACTGTAAAGTCATCTAATCCGTCAAGTTCTGCTGCTGTAGCTACCCAAGCATCTACATCACCTTTTTGAAGAGCTGCTTTTGCTGTTGTGTTTTCTTCAAAAATTTGGTAGATTACTGTTTCAATTTGTGCTTCACCATTGATGTAGTTTGGATTTTTTACTGCTTTTAAGTATTGTCCTGATTCATATGAATCAAACATGTAAGGACCACAACCAACGATTGTGTCTTCATTCATGTTCATATCTAAAGAATCTTTTCCTTCAAATACATGTTTTGGTAATAATGAAACACCTGCAACTGTTTCTGGGAAACTTGCTACTGCTGATGAAAGAACAAATTCTACTGTTGTGTCATCTACTTTGTTAAATGTAACACCCTCAAAAGAACCTGTTGTATCTTGTGCAACATATGTTTCAAATGTGAACATTACGTCATCTGCTGTAAGATCATCACCATCTGACCATTTTGTATCCGCTTTTAACTTACATGTATATGTAAGTCCATCTGTTGTTTCAAAGCTTTCAGCTGTGTAGAAGTTGTAGCTTCCGTCTGCTGCAAGTGTAAATAATGGTTCATTGATCATCTTAAGGAATGACATACCTTCACGAGTATCTGTTGTGAAGTAGTTTAATGTATTTCCTGTGTCTGATTGAATTGCATAAGTAAATGTGTCTTTTGTTTCTGTTGTTGTGTTATCTGCATTATCCTTGCTTCCACTACATGCAACAAGGCTTAATGACATTACTCCAACAAGAAGTAACGATAAAAGTCTTTTTTTCATAGTTTTCCTCCTGAAAATTAATTTTTGAAAAAATACTCACATATTCTATCTATTTTATCTTCAAGAGTCAAATTGATTTTTTTACCATTTTGTCGTAACTATTGATTTTCTCTATTAAATTTTGCTTTTCCAAATTGTAATAACGCAATTAATGCAATTCCAATTACACATGCACCTATATGAAATGTATTAAGAGATAATTTATCAAGAGGTACTTCCAAAGTTGTTGGTCCCATAACAATGGAATATAGTGACCCCACCATCATTCCCAAAATTGCATAAACCATCTGGCTTCTAAAGTGTGAAAGGCAAACTTGAATTCCTTTTACTACGGTAACTGCTCCTGTGAGAACACCGATTCCAAACACCATAATTGCTGGAAAATATTCTAAATGAAGATGTAGGATTTCTTTGATTGCTTGTAGCACAGGCATATAAAGTCCAAACACCAGTAAGAATGTCGAACCAGAAATGCCAGGTAAAAACATTGCTGAAATCGCAATCATTCCTGCTAGGAATAAGTAAATCATATCCCCTAAACCAACCGAAGCAAGATTCATTCCTGCCGACGCACTATTGCTTAAAGATGTTACTGCCACTACAAAGACAATTCCCACTAGTAAAAATATAGAACTTGATTTTTTCTCACGAATACAATCTCCTTCTTCTTTTAGGATTACTGGAATCGCAGCAACTACAAATCCAATAAATAAAGAGCTTACAAAGTAAATATTACTTTCGAATAAAGAAGTGAGGGCCAAGACTGCCATCACCATACCTACTGCCCAGCCAATCCCTATTTTTATCAAATAAATAAATGCCTCTTTTCGTTTTTCAGAAAGACCTTTTTCAAAAACAAGGTCATGGATACTTCCAATAAACTTATCATAAAATCCTAAAATAAATGCAATCGTTCCACCTGATACGCCCGGAACACTATCGGCCAATGCCATGCAAAAGCCGTGAAACATATTTTTTATCATTTCTTTTTTCTCCTTTTTTACTTCTAATACAAACAAACGGATTATAGCACGTTTCACACCTCGACACAATGAAAAGGTTTTGTTACAATGGAACTTAAATATGACTATTGGTAGCAAAGGAAGAAACTCTCTATGAAACATATTCGTAATATACATATAAACAAAAGTCGAAACGAAGAACTGCTTCCAGATTTTTCATCCGATTTTCCCTATATTGCCTCTTGTGCGGAACTAGATTCTTATTTAGGCTCTGCTGTCCCTTGGCATTGGCACCATAGCGTAGAATTATTTTACATTGAAAGTGGTATCTTGGAATATACTACTCCAGGTGGAACTTGGACATTTCCAGCTGGTTCTGGTGGTTTTATAAATTCAAATATCTTACATCGTTCCAAAACAATCGCATCCGAGCAGGAAACCATCCAGCTTCTTCATCTTTTTGAACCAAAGCTTTTATCTGGTGGAGAAAATGAAAGAATTCATACGAAATACATTCGTCCTTTAACAATGTCGACGCATATTGAAGCAATCCCTTTGTCCCCTCAAATTCCTCAACAAAAAGAGATTTTAAAAAAGATCAGAAATGCTTTTGAACTGGATGAAACCTCATGGGGGTATGAATTTACTTTACGGCAACATCTTACCGAAATCTGGCTCGCTCTTTTAGAACTTGTACACTCAGAAATAGACATAGCACCTTCTAATAAAGATACAGCAGACAAAATGAAAACCATGATGCAGTATATTCATACCTATTATGCCAAATCTCTTTCTGTTGAAATGATTGCCAAGGAAGCTCATATCAGTAAACGTGTTTGTTTTCGTTTATTTCAAGAAAATTTACATACAAGTCCATTAGAATACCTTACTAGTTATCGTCTTCAACAAGCTTATCATCAATTGCTCAATAGTAACGACTCTATCACACAAATTGCATATAATTGTGGATTTGGATCTAGCAGTTATTTTGGGAAAATTTTTCGTAAACATTTCAACTGCACTCCTGCACAGCTTCGGAAAAATTGGCACGAATGTAATAAAAGTAAGCACAAATAAGATAGTATTTGCGCTTACTTTTTATTATCTTATCTTCTATAAACTTTTCAAAATAAGGAGGTACCTTATGCTATTAACACGAGAGATTGCAGAACAAACCTTAGAAAAAGCATCTCATTCTAATCCGGGTCCATGGGTAGAACATAGCCGCTATGTTGCTCTTGCTTGTGAAAATATTGCTATGCACTGTCCTCATTTAGATACAGATCGCGCTTATATATATGGTCTCTTACATGACATTGGCAGATATGCTGGTGTTACTTCTGAAAAACATTTACTAGATGGTTATCGATACTGCATAAATTACGGTTGGGAGAAAGCTGCTCAGATTTGTATTTCTCACGCTTTTATGATTCAAGATATTTCCACTTCAATTGGTACATTTGACATGTCTTCGGAAGAAAAATCATTTATAGATTGTTTTGTTAAAGAAGCTGTCTATGACGATTACGATCACCTTGTACAGCTTTGTGATGCGCTGGCTCTTCCTACTGGATTTTGCTTGCTGGAAAAACGTTTTATCGATGTTGCGCTTCGCTACGGCACACCACCTGTAATGGCTGAACGTTGGAAAGTTGTACTTGATTTGCAAAAACACTTTGAAACGATTATAGAGTGTTCCATCTATGATTGTCTTCCTGGTGTGATTGATAATACATTCAAACGGAGGTAGATAAATGTCTAAGCCTAAAATTATTTTCTTTGATATTGATGGAACCTTGAGTGACATGGAAACAAAAAAAATTTCTCCAAATACACTCTATACCTTAAAACAATTACAGAAAAATAAAATTAAAATTTGTATTGCAACTGGACGTTCTCCTGTTACGCTTCCATCCTTTTCCGGGATAGAATTTGATGCCTACTTAACCTTTAATGGCTCTTATTGCTATGATTCTTCAAGGGTCATCTTCAAAAATCCGATTTGCAGTCAAGATGTCAAAAAAATCATTCTCAACACTGCTAAAATTGGACGTCCTGTCTCAATTGCTACTCAATATCGTTTAGCGGCAAATGGATCCGATGAAGATTTAGAAGAATATTATGCTTTAGCACAGCAAAAGCTTACAATTGCTTCTGATTTTGAGCAAGTATGTCAGCAAGAAATCTACCAAATCATGCTAGGATGCCGAGCAGAAGAATATGCAGCTATACTAGAAGGTGTAAGCGGCGCAATCATCACAGCTTGGTGGGAACGCGGCGCCGATATTATTCCTTCTAACGGTGGAAAAGGTATCGGAATCCAAAAGATTCTAGAACACTTTCATATCACCAAAGAAGATGCCCTTGCATTTGGCGATGGCAACAACGATATTGAAATGCTGAAAGCAGTCGGAACCGGTGTTGCTATGGAAAATGCATCCTCTCAGCTAAAAGCTGTTGCAACTACTATATGCGGTTCCGTTTCTTGTGATGGTATTTATCATTATTGTATGGAGCACGAACTTATTTAGGGAACTTTTTGCTCTTTTCAATCAATTTTGGATAAATATTGTCTATAAACCATTTTTCTTTGGAAGCCTTTAGTGCTTCCTCAAAAGAGAACCATTTTACAGCTTGATTTTCTTCTTGATTTACGACTAACGTTTCCTTTTCACTAGCTACGGCTAGAAATGTAACGTTTAGATGCAAATGGCTTGGCACATATTGCCCTTTTTTCACGTGTCCGTCTACCGTCAGTACTTCCAAACTTGCAATATCTTCACTCAAAAGTCTGCCATTAGCAACACCTGTTTCTTCGCTAAGTTCTCTCAATGCTACTTGGCATAAATCCTCTTCCCCATCGGCATGACCGCCAAGCCATGCCCAAGAATCATATATATTATGATATGCCATTAAAGTCTTCGTATGCTCTTCATTTATTGTCCAAATAGATGTCGTAAAATGTCCAATGAGATTTGTTCTATCCAAATAATCTGGATTTTTTTCAATAAATTGAATCATCACTTCTTTATCACGCATTTCCTGCTCATTGATAGGTGTGTATTTCTGTATTTTTTCTAATAATATCATTTAACTCTCCTCAAAAATCAATTCATCATATCCTGTTTCTTCATCAAATTCTACACCAATTTGCTGTCCTGGTAATTCTGCAATTACTAATTCGCAAGTTGTGTTAATAATGCAGCCTTCTGTCATATGTCCGCCTATCGTAGATAAATCTTCTTTTGACAATGCAAGGTGCAAATGACACCTTAAACTGCTCACTGTTCCATTCAAACTCACGATTTCACAGTGCTCATTTATATCACGAATCGTAACACCACTTGCATCTCGCAGTCTTGCTTCTAGAACACATCCTACTGCTGACAATACAACACCTGCTTTGATTTCTTTTTGCGCTGCAAGCTCCTTGATCGATTTAAGTAAATCGTCTCCTCTGTGTAGACGTACACTATGAATCTTCATATTTCCTGCTGTTGTTGTAATAATGTTTTCCATAATCCATCCTCACCTTTCTAATAATGTATAAATAAAACTCCCGTACACAAATAGTCTTTGTGTACGGAAGTGTCTCAAACCGTATTCATATCATAATATAACAACATCTAATAATCCATTTTTATCGAATAAAATGTGTACTGATGGATTCTTCTCGTTTAGGTAAACCGTATGTTTCTTTCCCTAGAGAAATGCTCTTCATAAGAAATGTCATATTTCTTGCTAATGTTCTCATAGTCTGTTTACCTTCTTCATCTTGATCTGCTTCTCCACGACCAAGACCATGAATGCTATTCCAGTATTGGCTAGATGCAACCGGCATACCAGAAATCGTAAAGAACTTATTCAGTTCATCAAATGTAGCAGAGCAGCCGCCTCGTCTTGCACATACAACACTTGCGCCTACCTTCATTCTCTTATCAAAGCTGGTGCTATAGAATAAACGATCCAGGCAAGCAATCAGTGTCGCATTTGCTGATGCATAATATACTGGACTTGCCACGATTAATCCATCTGCTTCTTCAAACTTAGGTGCTAATTCATTTACAATATCATCAAATACGCACTTTCCTGTTTTGCGACATCCACCACAGGCAATGCAGCCATGCACATCTTTTGTACCGAGCTGTACAAGCTCAAATTCTACGCCTTCTTCTTCAAACACCTTTTTCATTTCATTTAGTGCAAGATTTGTATTACCGTCCATTCTCGGACTTCCGTTAATTGCTAAAACCTTCATAGTATCCTCCCTATCTACCAGTTGATTTAAAGTTCTCCCTTTAGTCGTGCCAATGACCTTTTTGCTTCGAATCCTTCTGGATAGCGTTTTTTTAGCTTATCTATATTGGCTTGAAAAATTTCCTCCAATGGAATGTCTAACACAGTTGCTGCTTCTGCCAAATACCATGCTATATCTCCAAGCTCTTCTGCTAGATGCGCCTTATCAAGTTCATGGCCTTGTGCCATCCATTTTTTCACAATATCGATTGCTTCTCCAGACTCTCCACAAAGTCCCATTACACTATTGATAAGAACATCTCTTTTATTAAGCTCTGGATTCAAAGTCGTCATTGCTAATTCTTGGTATTCATTTACTTGCATATCATTTACCAATTCCTTTCACTTTTTCAGTACACTTACCGAAGCGGTTCTTTCTTTGTATAGTATAACATTAATCTGTATTTCTGCAAAATCAAAATAAACGAATACGATATTATTTCTTTGTATTTTAATTTCAAAAAAGCCCCACTCATGTGAGCGAGGCTTTCTACACAATTACTCGTATTTACTTCTTCACAAAAATAAATTCCATGAAGCGAACAAATGTATATACTACCAATACGACTGCAATGATCGTCTCAACAAGCAC
>CAYTRJ010000056.1:0-11375 GCA_964440185.1 uncultured Faecalimonas sp.
ATTTCTTGATTAACCTCGCTGGCAATATTCTGATGTCTACCTATAACCACAGTCTTATCATTTTGCCAAAGACAAACTATATCTTCTTTTATTTTTTGTCTTAAAAAATATTCCTCTAATGCCAAATTGAAGTATGGATCCAACGAACTATTCTCAATGTATTTCATTTCTGCCTCCCTTTACATTTAATCATATCCTCTAATATTTCAATCGTAAAACACTTATAATCGGTGGCATTCACAAGTATTATTGATATCAATGTTATGTATATCTTTATAGACTAATTTACAAAAATATGATATAATTTTCACATACAATAAAATAATATGTTGGGGAGGTCAAAATGGAAATTAGACAACTAAAATATTATTTACAAGTTTGTAAAGATCTAAATCTTTCTAAGGCAGCAAACCATTTGTTTATAACTCAACAAGCATTAAGTCAATCCATGAAAAATATGGAGGACGAATTAGATGCCGTCCTGTTTACACGAAATAATCATGGAATTGTATTAACTGAGCTCGGTCTTTTAGTCAAAAATGATGTGGAAAAATTCATTGTTGAATACGAGAATCTGCTCAATAGAATTCAGTATAACACTCAATCACTAAAAGGTTCTTTAAGGATTGCCGTTCCTCCGGGGATTGCACCTTCGGTACTTCCTCCGCTAATGAACGGCTTTGTTGCTGCATATCCTGATGTAAAATTGAATATCTATGAGGTCCCGGATTTAGATTGCGAAGAAATGTTAAGAGCTGACAAAGTAGACCTTGCTTTTAGTGTCATGCCAGTTAATAAAAATGAGTTCGATTTTTTCCCTCTATTCAGTTATTGTGCTTATGCTTTTGTAAACAAGAAAAACCCATTATCACGCAAATCTACAATCTCATTTACGGACTTGCAAAATGAGAATATACTTTTGATTTCCGATCGTTTTAAGTGGCACTATTCGATACAAGAAAAATTCCGTTCATATAATGTAGAACCAAAAATCACCCAGACATCTGCACAAGTAGATTTACTGGCACGCCTTGTCCGCTTTAACCAAGGAAGCACCATTTTCATCGAACCTGTTGCTAAGACATATGTAAACGCTGACACCGCAATAATTCCAATCAGCAGTTTAGATGATTTTCATTATGATGCGGGTATTATACTTAAAAGTAATCAGAAAACTCAAAAGTATACAATTGGGCTTTTAATAGATTTCATGTCAAAACACCTTGATGAGTTTCGCAATCTCCCACGGTTTAATAACCCCATATAATACGCATTAAATCAATACCTTTGTGAAAGTGAGTTCTTTATCAGGGTTAAGACATTGTAAAGATCCATACTAGATTTGAAAAGTGTTGAATCTATACAAATACATTATCAAATTGCAAAAGAAATTAAATGTGTTTTTTAACAAATCAGGCAACCGAAAATGATTCCGATTGCCTGATTATTTTAATAGTATTCACTTTAGTATACCACCGTTAGTTTAGAAAAAAATATAATTAGTGGCATCCACTTGTGTTCTGTAGCCTCAAAGTCATTTGAATTAACTTCACTGACCTTGTTTATACGCTAAAACAAGCCTGCTTTAGTGGAGATAATGTTTTTGAAATTACATTCAGGTTTTATTTATTGCTAACCATCCTTTTATTTATTCATCGTGGCCAGACAATCTTCAACCTTTTTTACAAAATCAGCACCAATATTCTCTGCCATATCATCGTAAACGCTTGCTGCTGCATCAACCCAAACTGCTCTTTCTTCATCAGTCAGGCGAATGATTTCACAACCGCGTGCTGTAAGATTATCATACGATTCTTCTGTCGCTTTGATAGCATTTTCTCTGCTCACCTCATAAAAATATTCCATGCATTCATCAAATATTTCTTGAAGATCTGAAGGTAATGAATCATACCATTCTTTGTTATAAAACCCGATATGGTATGTTGCAAATGGGTTGATGTCTGTAACAGACTCTAAAATGTCACCAAAGCCCTCTGCATCAAACAATAAACTTGCTGCTAAAGCGCCATCTATTGTACGCTGCTGTATTCCTGTAAACATTTCTCCAAAACCCATAGGTGTCGGAGCTGCTCCCCATGCTTCCAATGTACGAAGCTGTGCATCTGTTGTCATAGATCTAATCTTTTCACCTTTGATATCTTCCGGCAATCTTGCACTTCCTTTTGCCAAACCTAATGACACCCAGCCCGCTGAGAAAGAGCCATTTGGCACCATTCCTGTTTTTTCTGCAAACTCTTCATTTACATCATCAAATACACCATTGTCATAAATATAATCAAGCTGTGCATCATTTAAGCAAAGGTATGGTATTGACAATGCATCATATTCCTTTATTCCCGAAAATTCTGCCATTGTTGCTGATGGAACAGATGCAAATTGCACTACCCCAGTTGCAACCTTTTCTGCACATTCTCTGTCTGAACTTCCAAGCTGTGACGTGTGATAAGTAACTACCTTGATTCTGCCATTGGATTCCTTTTCAATTTTATCACGAAAAGCATACCAAGATTGAATCGTTGGTGACGATTCTGCTGCAACCCAACAAGCTGCTAATTCATAAACTTTATCTTCAGCTGCTTGGTCTTCTTCATCACTATTGTCGCCACAAGCTGTAAATGTAAAGACTAACATTAATACAAGTAATACTGAAATAATCTTACTATATTTTTTCATTTTTCTCGCGTATAATCCAATTTTCCTCTTTTGAGGATAATGGATTATTCTCCTTTCTCCCAGTTCCTTAGGGTTTACCTCATATTATATAATATCGCTATGAAAATTATATAAAACACTACCTCACTAACTGCATATGACTTTTCTATATGCATTCATCGCACTCTACTTAATATGTATAGCTCTTCCATATGCCGATAAACATGCCTCATGAATAATTTCTGAAACTGTTGGATGTGGAAATACACTTTCGATAATGTCAGTTGCTTTCAAGCCTTTTGTCATTGCTATCGTAACTCCATTAATCATATCCGTGCTGTGTACACCAAATATATGTACCCCTAAAAGTTCATCCGTCTTTTTATCGATGATTACTTTTACTATGCCTGCCGGCTCTCCTTCAATCAAGGCTTTGCCATTTGCTGAAAGCGGAAATTTTCCAATCAAAATATCTTTGCCTTCTTCTACAGCCTTAGACTCTGTAATGCCAACGCAAGCTATCTCAGGTGTCAAATAAATACATGACGGAATAAATCTATAATCCATTTTTTCTTCATAATTACAAATATTATGAACAGCAATTTCTGCTTCCTTTGAAGCCGTATGTGCTAACATAGATCTTCCATTTACATCTCCGATTGCATAAATATGCGGCTTGTTTGTTCTCAAATATTCGTCTACAATAATCGCACGCTTGCTCGTTTCTATTCCTGCCGCTTCTAGATTCAAACCGTCAAATCTTGGAACTCTGCCACCAGCGATAACTGTAATATCGGCATCTGCATTCTGTGCTTTGTCTTTTTCGAAATAAACAACATGGTTCTTTTCTATTTTCTGTACTGCAGCCCCGGTAATTACCTTAATCCCTTTCTTCTTCAGTACATTGCGCACTTGTGCTACAACCTCAACATCAACCATAGGGAGTATTTCATCCATCAGTTCTAAAATTGTTACTTTTACACCCGCACTTGCAAGGAAAAATGCAAATTCTACGCCTACAACACCGCCACCGATTATTACAACCTTCTCCGGCAAAGTCTCAATATTCAATAATTCTCTGCTTGTAAGAACGGTTGCAGCTTCGTCAATTGTAATAGGAAGAGTCGCTACTTTTGAGCCGCTCGCAATGATAATATTTTGTGCTGAAATCTTTCCGTCAACATATTGTATCGTGTGCTCGTCCATAAAGGATGCAGCATCATTGATTACATCCACCTTGTTAACTTTCAGCAAAAATTCTATTCCGCCTACAAGTTGATTTACAACTGCATTTTTCCTTTGCTGTACTGCATTCATATCAAGAAAAGCATTCTTGTTTAAATCTGCACATACGCCAAAATTTTGTGCTTCTTTTACACTTTCTAATACCGCAGTGCTTTTAAGAAGTGATTTTGTAGGAATACATCCTTCATTCAGGCAGACGCCGCCCACCCTTCTTTCTTCAAACAGGCAAACATGTTTACCCGCTTTTGCAGCTGCAATGGCAGCAACATATCCGCCAGGGCCGCCTCCAATGACTGCAACATCATAATCATATTTTGTCATACAAAACCTCTACCTTTCTGCTATTTATCCTAAAAGGAAGAGTGACAGCTGTGGAATAAAGGTTACTATCAGAAGGTCTATTACCATTACAAGCAAGAAAATCGGAAGCCATCTGAACATTTTTTCAACCTTAATGCCCAAAATTCTAGAGCCAACAAACAAGTTAATGCCAACAGGAGGCGTTACTTGACCGATAACCATTGCTGTAACCATTATCAATCCAAAATGGATTTTATCAACACCGAATGTCGTAACAACGTTTAACAAAATCGGTGCTAAAATCAGTATTGCAGATAACGTTTCAAAGAAGCAGCCTACAATAAGAAGCAAAACATCTATGAGAAGCAATGCAACAATCTTACTGGAGGTAATTCCTGTAAGGAAGTTCGAAATAATCGTTGGAATACCCATTATTGTCATAACTTCTCCAAAAGCCACAGCACATCCCACCATGATAACACAAGATCCCATTGTTAACGCAACACCTTTAAGCACCTCCGGTAACTCCCGCCAACTCATTTCTTTTGTTACAAACAACGAAATTATAAGACCGTATGCACATGCAACGACTGCCGCTTCCGTTGGAGTAAAAAATCCTCCGTAAATGCCACCAAGGATAATAACCGGCATCAATACTGCCCACTTTGCCTCCCAAAAGGACTTTGCTATATTAGATAATGATGGTCTTACTTTTTCTTCTTTTGGAACAACACCATATCCATACTTTCTGGAAATGCAATATGTAAGAATACATAATGAAATCATAATCAAAATTCCAGGTATAACACCGGATAAGAATAAATCTGTAATGGAGACCGATGCTACAACACCATACATAATGAAGCATACGCTCGGCGGAATAATTGGTCCCAATGTTCCCCCTACAGCTGCCAATGTAGAAGCATATCCCTCTTCGTATCCGTCTTTTACCATATATGGAACCATTATGCCTCCGATTGCTGCAACTGTTGCAGGTCCTGAACCTGAAATCGCGGCAAAAATCGCACAACAAATAACTGTAACGATTCCAAGAGAACCTGTCGCACTACCTACAATACTCTTTCCGAAACCAACCAATCTTTGAGAAATCCCTCCACGTGCCATAATTTCTCCTGCTAACATAAAGTACGGAATCGCAAGCAAAGGGAAGGAATCCCCTGCAACAGTAAGTTTTTGAGCCATCAATGATAACGGTACAATATCATAAATAATCAATGTAGATAAAGTCGCAATACCAATTGAGAATGCGATAGGTATGCCTATTAATAAGCATGCGAATAATGCAATAAAAATATATAAAGTTGCCGGCATTAGTTACATCCCCCTTCCACCTTGCTATATTTCAAATTTTTGAACTGAATAATCCATAATTGAATTTGTCGTATTGCAATCAATGCATATCCAATAGGACAAAATGTATATACAATTGCCATTGGTATCTGTAACGCTGTAGACATCTGTCCAAGATTGTAAACATGCAGTGCTGTCTGTACACCGATAACAACTATAGCAATTGCAAAAATTACAAACAACAGATCTCCAAAGTGTTTTATATACGGTCTAATTCTAGCTGGATAAATATTTAATACTGAATCAATTCGAATATGTTGATCCATTCTTGTGGCAAAACCTGCTCCAAAGTAAATCAATGCTATATGTAAGTATCTTGCCATTTCTTCTGACCATGAATTCGGATTATGAAATACAAATCTAAGTATTACTTGTTCCAAAATTATAACAAACATAACTACGAGTATTAACATGCAAATATAGCTTTCCATGTTATCTAGAACATATAAAAATTTCTTTTTCATAAGCAATACACCTCTCTTTTTAAACATTAGGCATATGACAACTTCATATGCCTAATACAACAAATATAAGTTTAGTTTCAATTACATCGCTGCTAACAAGTCTTTTGCTTTCTGAACGAATGTTGCATCTAGGTTAGCAAACATATTTTCTGTTACAGATGTAGCTGCAGCCGCAAATGCTTGCAATTCGGAATCTGTCAGTTCTACAAATGTACAGCCTGCAGCTTCAAGATTTGCATACGCATCTGCAGTTGCCTGCAATTGTGCTGGTCTGCAAACTTCATAGAAATATTCCATACCCTCATCGAACACAACTTTTAAATCATCAGGAAGTGCCTCATACCATTCTTTATTATAAATGCCGATATGATATGTTGAAAACGGATTGATGTTGGTAACAGATGCAAGAATTTCTCCATAACCTTCAGAGTCAAATAACTGTTCAGCTGCTAAAGCACCATCAACAGTTCCCTGCTGCAATGCCGTAAACAATTCTCCAATTGCCATAGGCGTAGGTGCTGCTCCCCATGCTTCCAGCGTTGACAACTGTCCTTCTGTCGTCATACTTCTAACCTTCTTGCCTTTAACATCAGCTACGCTTCTTACCTCTCCGGACTTCATGCCAAGTGCAATCCAGCCTGTAGAAAAGCTTCCGTTCGGAACCAAACCTGTCTGTTCTGTAAATGCTGCATTAACTTCATCATATAATCCTTCGTCATACAAATAGTCAAGCTGTGCATCAGTCGTACAAACATATGGAATTGTTGAAATGTTGTATTCCTCAATTCCTGAGAATTCTGCCATTGTAGCACATGGAATTGTCGTAAATTGGCATACATTTGTGGAAACTTTTTCAGCATTTTCTCTGTCGGAACCACTTATTTGTCCAGTATGATAAGTTTTAACCTGAATTCTTCCATTAGAATCCTTTTCTATTTTTTCAGCTGCCTTATACCAAGACTGCACAATTGCCGTTGCTTCACCGGCACACCAAGTAGCACTTAAAGTATAAACCTCATCATCACCGCTGCCACCATTATCGGAATCTGAATTTCCGCAAGCTACCATAGTGAAAACTAGCATGAACATTAAAGCTACTACTAAAACTTTCTTAATGTTGCTTTTCATTTTTCGTCCTCTCTTTCTTTAAACTTAAAATAATTGCTTTTTCTCAAATCCATGTACATCTCATATGTAATACTCCTTTTACTTAACAATAGAATATCACCGCCTTTTTTTAATGTAAAACCGTTGGTCTTTGTGCCAGCTACAACATTAAATTGTAATTATGCGTGCCACATTAAATTATATTTGTATCTAAAAACTTCTTTGGATTTTCTATTAAGACTTTTCTAATTTCCTCATCGCGAATATGTATCTTCCGCATCATTGGTATAACCTTTTCAAATAAGCAATCACATGGCCATTCTATATGCATCATGTCAATAGTTGAGTCTTTTTCATGTTCTCTTCCTAACTCTTTCATTACAAAGTCTTGGCTGAACATTATTCCATCAATATAACCCTTGTTAACTAATTCTTTTAACATGCACAGTCTTTCTTCATTTTTTTTAACTCCCCAAAAATTTTGTACACTAAATCGATCCAGACCAACATACCCTCCCTGTTTCAGAATATATTCGTGTTCTCTTATATTTAAATTATCGCACATGTGTCCAATCATAATTTTGCTCGGATTCGCTTCGTTTTTTACTAAAAAATCAAATTGCTCACAACCAAGCCTCCCCTCTTCTGTATGCGTGATAATTGGTATATTACATTCCTTTTGTACCTTAGCTGCCATTTTGAAAAACATTTTTTCATATTCTGAAATATAATGTTTACCTGTTGCAAGTTTTATCACTCCCGCTTTAATGTCAGTTTCTCCAATACCTTGTGTGATTTCTCGCATGAAAAGCTCATATATTTCCTTCTCAACATCATAATGTTTTGAACGTAATTTGAAATATGCAGAGCCCCCTAATTCTTCATTGTAATATCCGGTTGCGCAAATAATGTTCACCCCTGTAATTGTCGAAATTTTACGATAAAGCTCCGGATTTCTTCCACAATCATTTGGTGTCGCATCTACGATTGTATTTACACCGTGTGCCATCAATTTATTTACAATTTCACATAGGTTATCTAAAATTTGGGGTTCATCATAATTGGCATAACGAACATCTCCTTGATATCCCGGATATCCAAACACAAAATGTTCATGCATCAATGTAATTCCAAGTTCTTCGCTGTTCACAGCTCCTGTAACTGTATTTACCAATCCCACAATATTTTCCTCCTTCTAACGCTAAATCAAATTCGGTGTAAATAATACTTTGATAGCTTCTTTCGATTCAGCTTTTGCAATAGCTTCTTCCCATTCTTCAAGAGAAAAACAATCTTTTGTGTATACCTCAAAATCAATCTTATTTTCTTCAATAAACTGCATTACTATTTTCCATGTGCTGCTATGGCATCCAAAGTTATTTGTCAATGCGATTTCATTGTCTGTCATCTTATTCATGTTTATCTTCGGAGGCGTATGATATAATCCCAATTGTGCAACACTTCCTCCTTTTCTAAGCATATCTATACACATATTGAGACATTCCTCCGCACCGGTTACTTCAAATGCAATGTCTGCACCATATTTTGAATATTCTGAAATTCCTATTTCCAGTGATTCTCTGTTTGTAAACACCGAATCTGCACCTAATTCCATCGCTACACGCAATCGTTCACTGTCTTTTTCTAAGCCGTATACCAATACTATTGCCCCACGGCTTTTGGCGATTTGTATGACAGATAGTCCAAGCATGCCCGGTCCACATACCAATACGATGTCCCCTTCATTTATATTATTTCTTTCCATTGCACTTCGTACTGCGCATCCAAAAGGTTCTCCAACCGCAACACTAATCTTGTTTTCTACTCTTTCAGGAATTAAAATTGCATTTTCTTCTGCAATAAGTACATATTCCGCAATAGCACCGTTTACATGGAATCCTAAACCTTTCCGCTCTTTACAAAACATCACTTCTCCTCTTTTACAGTACCTGCAAGTGCCACAAGAGCTAAAAGTTGTTAATGATGTAACCCAGTCCCCTACTTTAAATTTAGAAACACCTTCTCCGATTTCTTCCACAATACCAACAAATTCGTGCCCAAGTGCAATAGGCATATTTACTTTAATCATATCTTTAATAATATGTAAATCAGAGCCGCAAAGTCCTGCTGCAACAACTTTGACTTTAAGTGTATGCCTAGTTACAATCGGTTCCGGAATTTCAAGCAGTCCAACGCCTCTCATTCCTTCTGAAAATTTCATTAATGCTTTCATTATAAATGCCTCTTTCTTTTTTACATATTTCAAAATGAGGTCATAATTCTATACAAGAACTTGACCTCACACAAACATTATAAAACTCTGCCACCATCTACAGGGAGAACCACTCCTGTAATCTGTTTTGCATCATCTGAAGCTAAGAATACTACAGCTTTTCCTATATCTTCCGGTGTCCCAAATTTTTTCATAGGTACATCTGCTAAAAATACGGGAACCAGTTCCGGAGAAATATTATTCCCTGCATCTGTCGGTCCCGGTGCAACAATATTGCATCTAACTCCTCTTGTAGCAAATTCCCTTGCTGCGACCTGTGTTGCTAAAATAGCCCCGGATTTAGATGCTGCATAAGAAATCATTCCATCTCGAGGTCTAATACCTCCGGCTGACGAAATAGTAATAATAGCTCCTCCATTTTCATTATTAACCATAACCTTTCCAGCTTCTTTGATACCTAAAAATACACCTTTGAGGTTAACTGCCATTACCTTATCCCAAAACTCTACTGACATTTCTTCAATAGGAATCTGCGGCACTAAGATGCCTGCATTATTTACAAATATGTCTAATCCTCCAAATTTTTTAACCGTTTCGCTCACTAAATTAATCATCATTTCTTCTGACGAAACATCTGTTGGTATAAATGCAACAACTTCTTCACCCATTTGCGAGTTAAATTCTGCAGCAGTTTCTGCTCCGCATGAATTTATCAAGTCAGCAATAACAACTTTAGCACCTTCTTCTACCAACTCTCTTACAATTCCCTTGCCTAAATTTTGTGAACCACCTGTTACAATTGCAACTTTTCCTGTTAGCTTCATTTTTTCCTCCTTAATTAATTTTTATATTCTACCAGTTGCCCTGTGTGGCAGCATCTTTTACAATACAAGGCAACTTGAGATGTATAAGTAATAGCTTGTGTCATATGTGTGTGAAAAAAACATGTGCTGCCACTACATAAATGTCTTCTATTTAATATAGGTTCATAAATATTTCTTTGATCTCCTCATCCGTTAAGAATACATAATTGTTTCCCAACAATCTTTGTTGATTCTCAACGGTTGACCTTGAAAATTCTTCAATTTGACTTTCAACCATTCCAAATTCATGCAATGGTTTCTTTGTTAAAAAGTTGCTCAAGAATTCATCCATTGATTCATAAACCGTTTCAACTCCACAACCTAAAGCATCTGCTAATATACGATTTGCCGTTGCAATTTTTCCATCCGGCTTTTTTCTCATATACATCTTGAAAACTTCAGTGAAAAATTGAAAATTAGCTTCGCCATGTGGTACATGAAATGCTGCACCGATTGAATATGATAAAGCATGTACTGCTGCACATCCGGCATTTCCAAATGCAATTCCTGCATAATTCGAAGCAAGCAAGAAATCCTTAAGGTATTTCTCTCTGTTTTCTTCAGTATTACCACCTGCTTCTAAAATTTTTCTATACCCTTGCATAATCATTTCTATCGCTTTCAACGAATACATTTCTGTGAATGGTGATGCTTTTGGCGAAAGATAACTTTCTAACGCATGAATCAAAGCGTCTACAGAAGATGTTGCAAACACATAATCGGGCAATCCTCTCAATGATTCCGGAATCAACACTGCAATATCTGCATATGTTTCCTCTACCGCAACACCTTTCTTTGTATTCAAATCTTTTAATTCTGCAATTGCAACATTGGTAACCTCAGAACCGGTTCCACATGTTGTCGGAACTACAATCAGTTTTTTCTTACGTTTTGCTGCGGTTTTCCCTGTATATATATCAAGAACCCTTCCTGGAATTTCCAAAGATAGAATTTTACATATGTCTACAATAGTACCTCCTCCAAATGCGATAATGCGATCATATTCATACTTATCCATATCCTTCTTCATGGCGTCCATCATTTCATCTGACGGTTCACCTTTTCCGTATTTTTCTTGGAAAACAACCGGAATATCGATTCCAAGCGGTTTTACATACG
>CAYTRJ010000057.1:0-11233 GCA_964440185.1 uncultured Faecalimonas sp.
AGGTGTAACCTATGTCAATTTGTCCAAAGAATAAATCTTCTAAAGCAAGAAGAGATAAAAGAAGAGCAAACTGGAAAATGAGCGCTCCAAACTTAGTAAAATGCAGCAAATGTGGAGAATTAATGATGCCACATAGAGTATGCAAAGCTTGCGGTTCTTATAACAAAAAAGAAATCGTAACAGTTGATTAATTTCAAGAAATGCTTTAAAATCAAGGGTTTCAAGTGATTGAAACCCTTGATTTTTTTTACTGCAATCCATTTTGTAACTCAAATTTTTCAAATAATATTGATTTTTAAACGTAGGTTTAGTACAATTATGAACAGCAGTCAGGAGGTAAGAAAATGACAGAAATGACAAA
This sequence comes from uncultured Faecalimonas sp., assembly GCA_964440185.1. Classification (GTDB taxonomy): domain Bacteria; phylum Bacillota; class Clostridia; order Lachnospirales; family Lachnospiraceae; genus Faecalimonas. Next base: position 362 of record CAYTRJ010000057.1, read on the forward strand.
AGTAGCTTTAGACGCTATGGGAGGCGACAATGCGCCGGTTGAGATTGTAAAAGGTGCCATTGACGCTGTGAATAAGCGCAAAGATATTAAAGTCTTTTTAGTTGGTCAGGAAGATGTAGTAAATCATGAACTTGCGAAATATACATATTCAAAAGAGCAGATTGAAGTTGTAAATGCAACGGAAGTGATTGAAACAGCAGAACCACCAGTAATGGCAATTCGCCGTAAAAAAGACTCATCTATTGTAGTTGCGTTGAATATGGTTAAAAGAGGCGAGGTAGATGCCTTTGTTTCAGCAGGTAGTTCTGGAGCGGTTCTTGCCGGAGGACAACTTTTGGTGAAGCGTATTGAGGGCGTGGAGAGACCACCACTAGCACCTTTGATTCCAACAGCAAAGGGAGTATCGCTACTTATTGATTGCGGCGCAAATGTAGACGCGAGACCATCACATTTAGTACAGTTTGCTAAGATGGGATCAGTGTATATGGAACATGTTATGGGGGTTAAGAATCCAAGAGTTGCAATTGTAAATATTGGAGCGGAAGAAGAAAAAGGAAATGCCCTTGTAAAAGAAACATTTCCGCTATTGAAAGAATGCGATGACATTAATTTTATTGGAAGTATTGAAGCGAGAGATATTCCATATGGAATGGCAGATGTAATCGTGTGCGAAGCATTTGTAGGGAATGTCATTCTAAAACTTTATGAAGGTGTAGGAGCAGTTCTCATCAAAAAAGTAAAGGCAGGCATGCTTACAACACTTAGAAGTAAGATTGGAGGTTTTCTTGTGAAACCGGCCTTGAAAGAAACTTTAAAGAGTTTTGATGCAAGTGAACATGGCGGTGCACCATTGTTAGGGCTAAAAGGCCTTGTAGTGAAGACACATGGAAGCTCGAATGCAAAGGAAGTGTCTAATTCCATTATCCAATGTGTAACGTTTAATGAACAAAAGATTAACGAAAAGATTCAAGAACGATTCGCTGTAAAAGATGATGTGGAATCATAGAAAGTGTATTAAAGGGAGAGAAAAAGTATGGAATTTGAAAAATTACGTGATATTATCGTTGATGTATTAAATGTAGGAGCAGATGACATTAATATGGAAACAACATTTGTGGATGATCTAGGAGCAGATTCTTTAGATGTATTCCAAATTATTATGGGAATCGAAGAAGCATTTGATATTGAAATCGATAACGAAGAAGCAGAAAAGATCGTAACAGTAGGAGATGCTGTAGAACAAATTAAAAACGCTGTAAACTAATAACACTGTGAAAAAGCCCAAATGGGCTTTTTCGCATATTTTAAGAATGTAGGGGAAATTATGCAAGAAAAATTAAATGAATTACAAGAACGTATAGGATATCGTTTTCGAGATATAGATTTATTAAAGTCTGCAATGATGCATAGTTCATATACGAACGAAAAACGATTTCCAAAATATAAATGTAATGAACGCCTGGAATTTTTAGGTGATGCTGTGTTGGAACTGATTTCTAGCGAATTTTTATTTTTTTCAGATCGTAAAATGCCAGAAGGAGAATTGACAAAATTACGTGCAAGTATGGTATGCGAACCATCATTAGCTTATTGTGCGCGTGAGATTCAATTGGGTGATTACTTATTACTTGGCAAAGGAGAAGAAGTGACAGGTGGAAGACATCGTGATTCCGTTACCTCAGATGCATTAGAAGCTCTGATTGGAGCAATTTACCTAGACGGTGGTTTTGCTAATGCAAAAGAGTTTATTCGTGCACATGTTTTAAATGATTTAGAACATAAAAAGCTCTTTTATGATAGCAAGACTATCCTACAAGAGATTGTACAAGGCCATTTTGCAAATACAGTCTCGTATCATCCTGTTAGTGAGAGTGGTCCAGATCATAACAAGTCATTCACAACAGCCGTTTATATTGGAGAAGAATATTACGGTGAGGGAACAGGAAGAACAAAGAAAGCAGCAGAACAACAAGCTGCTTATAATGCAATTTTGAAATTACATGAGAAAAACATAAAGTAGGTGTAGGATGTATTTAAAAAGTATAGAAATACAAGGATTTAAGTCATTTGCGAATAAGATTGTATTTGATTTTCATAATGGGATCACAGGAATCGTAGGACCAAATGGAAGTGGAAAGAGTAACGTTGCAGACGCAGTCCGATGGGTACTGGGAGAACAACGTGTCAAACAGTTACGTGGCGGGAACATGCAAGACGTTATTTTCTCAGGTACAGAACTGCGCAAACCATTAAGTTATGCGAGTGTCGCTATTACACTTGACAATTCAGATCACCATTTAGCCATCGATTATAATGAAGTAACCATTGCTAGAAAATTATATCGTTCTGGAGAAAGTGAATATCTGATCAACGGAAGTACTTGCCGTTTAAAAGATGTTAATGAACTATTCTATGATACGGGAATTGGAAAAGAAGGCTATTCTATCATTGGACAAGGTCAAATTGACAAAATTCTAAGTGGAAAGCCAGAAGAACGAAGAGAGCTATTTGATGAAGCGGCGGGAATTGTAAAGTTTAAGAGACGTAAAAATATGTCTGTGAAGAAATTAGAAGAAGAACGCCAGAATTTAGTGCGTGTGACAGATATTTTATCAGAGCTAGAAAAACAAATTGGACCGTTAGAAAAGCAATCAGAAGTAGCGAAGGAATACTTGAAGAAGAAAGAAAGTTTAAAGACATATGATATTAATATGTTTTTGATGGAAACTTCTAGATTAAAAGAAGAAATCGCATCGGTTACAGAGAAGATTCAAATTGTGCAATCGGAATTAGAAGATGCGAATGTGCAATATGAAAATACAAAGACGGAATATGAAGCGATTGAATTGCAAACAGATGAAATTGATGCATCATTAGAGTTAGCGAAACATCAATTGAATGAGACAACACTTTTAAAGCAGCAATTAGAAAGTCAGATTCAGGTATTAAAAGAACAAATCAACACAGCAAGAATGAATGATGAGCATTTAGCGCAAAGAGCAAATGCGATAGATATAGAACTTGCAGAGCGTGAAAAACAATTAGAAGAGATAGAAAAATCCAAAGAAGAATTGCAGGTACAGATCAAATCTAAAGAGGCAGAAGAAAAAGAAGCGCAAGAAAAATTGATGAAAATGCAAATGCGTATTACAGAAATTTCTAGTGCCATAGATGAGGGAAACAGTCAATTGATTGCGTTATTGAACAGCCGTTCTATGACGAAAGCAAATATTCAAAAGTTTGATACGATGCTAGAACAGATTCAAGTACAGCGTTCGCAAATGAACCAACGTTTATTATTAGCAGAAAGTGAAGCTGTTGAACAAGATGAATTGATCAAAGAACATGAGGAAAAGCTAGCAGAGATTTCAGCTGTGATCATTGGATATAAAGAAGAAACTAAGCGTTATGAGGCGGAAATAGCGCATTTGCAGCAGGAATTACATGTGAAATCAGAACAGTTCCAAGCAGGCCAAAGCACATATCATAGAGAAGCATCTCGTATGGAATCTCTGAAAAATATGACAGAACGCTATGACGGTTATGGAAATAGTATCCGCCGTGTTATGGAACGCCGTTCTCAGGAAACAGGAATTCTTGGTGTAGTAGCTGATCTTGTGAAAGTAGACAAGCAGTATGAACTTGCTGTGGAAACAGCACTTGGAGGAAGTATACAAAATATTGTTACAGATGATGAACATACGGCAAAACGTATGATTCAATATTTGAAACAGAACAAATACGGCAGAGCGACATTTTTGCCATTAACAAGTATAAATGGAAATACAGTTACTCAAAAATCAGATGTGCTGCGTGAAGCAGGCGTGATTGGATATGCTAATACCTTAGTGCATGTAGAAGAGACTTATCAAAAACTTGCAGAACATCTATTAGGACGTACACTTGTGGTTAAACATATTGATGATGGAATCGCACTTGCAAAAAAATACAAACAAACACTTCGCATTGTTACCCTAGAAGGAGATTTGATCAATCCAGGTGGTGCGATGACTGGTGGTGCATTCAAAAATACAAGTAATTTATTGAGTCGTCGTCGAGAAATCGAAGAGTTAGAAAAAACAGTTGCAAAATTACATACAGAAATGCAGCAATTGCAGCAAGAAATCGAAGCAATGAAAGAAGAGCGTACATCATATTATGCAAAGATTGAAGAGATTAAAATTGAGCTGCAAAAGGCATATGTAGTACAAAACACAGCCAAAATGAATTTGAATCAAGTAAAAGCTAAGAAAGAAGAAGCAAAATCGCAGGCGAAAGAGATTCAAAAAGAAGGCATCGAATTAGAAGTACAAGTTGCAGAAATTCGCGAAAATCAAGAATCCATTCAAGTAGAGCTGGAAGTTTCAGAAAAGATGGAGGCTGATTTGAAACTGGCAGGAGAAAATTATCAAAAAGAATTAGAGACTGCTCGTGAAGAAGAAGGTAAATGCCTGCAAGAATCTGAATTTGTACATTTGTCATATGCATCCATTGAACAAAAATTACAATTCGTCTTAGAGAATGAAATGCGTATTCAAGAGGAAATGGATAAGTTCAGAGAAGAAATGACACAGTTAAGTGCGAACAAGGGAGATGCCACAGAAGAGATCACTCAGAAAGAATCTGAGATTGAAAACATTCGCCTTACAATCGAAAACTCAAAAGAACTTTTTGCAGAGATCAAGGCAGAAATTGATAAATTCGGATTGGAGAAAGAAGAATTATCTAAGAAGCATAAAACATTTTTGAATAAGCGAGAAGAGTTATCAAAACATATTTCTGAGCTGGATAAAGAAGCATTTCGTTTGAATAGCCGTTTGGAATCACTAGAAGAGGCATCGGAAAAGCAGATTAGTTATATGTGGGATGAATATGAATTGACTTACAATATGGCATTGGAAATTCGAGATGAAAACTTGACAGATTTGGCATTTATGAAGAAGCAGATACAAACATTGAAAAATGAGATCCGTGCACTTGGTTCTGTCAACGTAAATGCAATTGAAGATTACAAGAATGTGTCAGAACGTTATGAGTTCTTGAAAAATCAACATCAAGATCTAGTAGAAGCTGAAGCTACTTTAGTGCAGATCATCGAAGAACTTGATACAGCTATGCGTGTACAGTTTAAGGAACGTTTTCAGGAAATTTGTGTTGAATTTGATAAAGTATTTAAACAGCTTTTCGGTGGCGGAAAGGGTACTTTGGAATTGATGGAAGACGAGGATGTGCTAGAAGCCGGAATTCGTATTATTGCGCAGCCACCTGGAAAAAAATTGCAAAATATGATGCAGCTATCTGGTGGAGAAAAGGCATTGACTGCGATTTCGCTTTTATTTGCTATCCAAAATTTAAAACCATCTCCATTCTGTTTGCTAGATGAAATCGAGGCGGCCTTAGATGATTCAAATGTAGACCGCTTTGCAGGATATTTACATAAATTAACGAAACATACACAGTTTATTGTTATCACACACCGTAGAGGTACGATGACTGCTGCTGACCGCCTGTATGGTATCACCATGCAAGAAAAAGGTGTATCAACTCTTGTTTCAGTGGATTTATTAGAAAAAGAGCTTAACTAGTAGGAGGAATTATGGCAGAAGAAAAGAAGGGCTTTTTTAAGCGTTTAGTCTCAGGATTAACAAAGACAAGAAATAATATTATCTCAGGAATTGATAGTATTTTTAATGGATTTTCGAACATTGATGACGACTTCTATGAAGAATTAGAGGAAATTTTGATCATGGGAGATCTTGGTGTTCGTGCAACTATGGATATTATTGAAAATCTCAAGGAAAAAGTGAAAGAAAATCATATCAAAGAACCAGCAGACTGTAAGGAATTTTTGATTCAAAGCATTAAGGAACAAATGTATGTGCCTGATGTTGCATATGAATTTGAAAATAGAAAATCAGTTGTACTGGTAATTGGCGTAAATGGTGTTGGGAAAACAACAACAATTGGAAAGCTAGCAGGAAAGCTGCGTGACCAGAATAAAAAAGTTGTACTTGCAGCGGCAGATACATTCCGTGCGGCAGCAGGGGAACAGTTGAAAGAATGGGCGCATCGTGCAGATGCAGATTTGATCGGAGGACAGGAAGGCTCTGATCCTGCTTCTGTCGTATATGATGCAGTTGCAGCAGCAAAGGCACGTAAAGCGGATGTGCTGCTAGTAGATACTGCAGGACGTTTGCATAACAAGAAAAACTTAATGGAAGAACTTCGCAAGATTGACCGTGTATTGGACCGTGAATATCCAGATGCCTTCCGTGAAACATTGGTTGTATTAGATGGAACAACAGGACAAAATGCTTTGGCACAAGCAAAGGAATTTAAAGATGTTGCAGATATTACAGGTATCGTTTTAACAAAGCTGGACGGTACAGCCAAAGGTGGTATTGCGGTGGCTATTCAAGCGGAACTAGGAATTCCAGTAAAATATATTGGTGTTGGAGAAACCATAGATGATTTACAAAAATTTGATTCTGATGATTTTGTAAATGCGTTATTTACAACAGAAGAATAAGAAAAGACCGATAGGAGGAGTGACTATGTTAACATTAGAAAAATTTGAACAAGCAAGCGAGATTGTAAGAAAAGTAACACATCCTACAAAACTTGTATTTAGCGATTATTTAAGCAATCAAACAGGTGGTAAAATCTATTTAAAACCAGAAAATATGCAGCATACAGGTGCTTACAAATTACGAGGAGCTTATTATAAGATCAGCACCTTGACTGAAGAAGAAAAGGCAAGAGGTATTATCACAGCCTCTGCTGGAAATCATGCACAAGGTGTGGCATATGCGGCAAAAGAGTTTGGATGTAAAGCGACAATTGTAATGCCGACAGTTACTCCGCTTATTAAAGTAAATCGTACAAAGGGATATGGTGCAGAAGTTATTTTGCATGGAGATGTATATGACGATGCATGCGCAAAAGCATATGAATTGGCCGAAGAACACGGATATACTTTTGTGCATCCATTTGATGATGAAGATGTTATCACTGGACAAGGCACTATTACAATGGAAATCATTCAAGAACTTCCAACAGTTGATTATATCTTAGCTCCAATTGGTGGAGGCGGATTGATTTCGGGAGTATCTGCACTAGCAAAAATGCTTAATCCAAAGATTAAAGTCATTGGAGTAGAACCAGCAGAAGCAGCAAGTATGCAAGCAGCGTTTGCAGCAGGTGAAGTAGTATCATTACCATCTGCAAATACGATTGCAGACGGGACTGCAGTGAAAACAGTTGGAAAACAATCTTTTGCAATTGCTAAAGAATATGTAGATCAAATCGTAACAGTGGAAGATGATGAATTGATCGGTGCGTTCTTAGACATGGTAGAAAATCATAAGATGGTAGTAGAGAATTCCGGTTTATTAACAGTAGCAGCCTTAAAACAATTAGATCTGAAAGGGAAAAAGGCGGTTGCTATTTTAAGCGGCGGGAATATGGATGTCATCACTATGTCGTCTATTGTACAACATGGATTGATTCAAAGAGATCGTATTTTCTCAGTGTCTGTATTACTTCCAGATAAACCAGGAGAATTAGTACGTGTTGCAGATACGATTGCAAAAGCGCAAGGAAATGTAATCAAACTAGAACATAATCAGTTTGTAAGTACAAATCGTAATGCGGCTGTGGAACTTCGTATTACAATGGAATCATTTGGAACAGAACATAAGAAAGAAATCTTGAAAGCATTAGAAAATAATGGATACAAACCAAAAAGTATCAGTGCAAAATTATACTAGGGGAGTGTAGTATGAAAAATCAAAAGCAATTAGAGGAATTCTTAGATATTGATAGTGCAGAAGAGAAAATCATTTTCTTACAAAAACATAAATTAGAGCTAAATGATGAATTTTTAGAGATTGCAGCGCAGTGCCTTGATTTTGTAGACAAAGAAGGAGACTTTGAGGAGCATTATCAAGGATTAATGAAATTTTTGCAAACGCAAGCAAAATTTGAATGTCGAAGAAGTTAAAAGAAGTCTAGAATGAGAGAAATCTTGTTCTAGACTTTTTTATCTTGACAGGAATTGTATAATTGTATACAATTATACAAAATCAAGAAATCGAAAAGAGGTTTAATATGGAAAATCGAAAAGTCTATATGAATTACAATAACAATTTACTATCACTAGAAGAACATATGTATCCCTTGGTAGATGTGGAGACACCTAATATCTTTCGTAATCTTTTTCCATATAATGAGATTCCGAAAGTAGCATTTAATGATAGAATTGTTCCTCATCACATGCCAGATGATATTTGGATCACAGATACAACATTTCGTGACGGACAACAATCAAGAGCCCCTTACTCAACAGAACAGATTGTAACAATTTATGATTACTTACATCGACTTGGTGGACCTAAAGGGAAAATCCGTCAAAGTGAATTTTTCTTATATAGCAAAAAGGACAGAGATGCTGTTTATAAATGTATGGAAAAGGGATATGAATTTCCAGAAATCACAAGCTGGATTCGTGCTAGCAAGAAAGATTTTCAATTAGTAAAAGACATTGGACTTCGTGAAACAGGAATTTTGGTAAGCTGTTCCGACTATCATATTTTTTACAAGTTAAACATGACAAGAAAGGAAGCCATGGAACATTATTTACGAATTGTTCGTGACTGTTTAGAAATTGGTGTTAGTCCTCGTTGTCATTTAGAAGATACAACAAGAGCAGATATTTATGGATTTGTAATTCCGTTCTGCTTAGAGTTAATGAAATTAAGAGAAGAATATCAAATTCCAATCAAGGTACGTGTATGTGATACCATGGGATATGGAGTAAACTATCCTGGTGCTGTGATTCCACGTTCCATTCCAGGGATTATTTATGGGATTATGGTGCATGCAGGGGTACCAAGTGAATTGATTGAATTTCACGGGCATAATGATTTCTATAAAGCAGTCAATAACTCAACCGTTGCATGGCTTTACGGAGCATCGGGTGTGAATTGCTCTTTATTTGGAATTGGAGAACGTACAGGTAATACACCATTGGAAGCTATGATATTTGAATATGCACAGATTCGTGGTACTTTAGATGGAATGGACACAACTGTTATCACAGAATTGGCGGAATATTTTGAAAAAGAAATTGGATATAACATTCCGGAAAGAACACCATTTGTAGGAAAGAACTTCAATATTACCAGAGCAGGGATCCATGCAGATGGATTACTTAAGAATGAAGAAATATATAATATTTTTGATACAGAAAAATTTTTAAATCGCCCTGTACTGGTAGCAGTTTCAAATACATCTGGACTTGCAGGGATTGCACATTGGATCAATACATATTATCGATTGTCACCTGAACGTCAAGTTAAGAAAAATGATACGCTTGTGATCCGCGTGAAAGAATGGGTGGACAAAGAATATGAATCAGGACGAGTGACCGTATTGACAGATGATGAACTTGTAAGAGTAATTACCGACATTTGTCGAGAATTACAAATTATATTATAGGAGTGTAACATGGGAGAACTTAGAGGACGTGTATTTGAAACAATTCGAGAGAATATTTTAAATGGCGTATATAATGAAAATGATGAATTGAGAGAAGCAGCACTTGGGGCAGAACTTGGTGTTAGTCGGACCCCTGTAAGAGAGGCACTGAAACAATTGGAGCTAGAAGGACTTGTTAAGATCATTCCCAACCGAGGTGCATTTGTAACGGGGATTTCACAAAAAGATGTACATGATATTTATATGATTCGCTCATTGATTGAAGGACTATGCGCAAGATGGGCTACAGAAAATATTACTGACGCACAAGTGGAAGAGCTGGAAGAGATTATTTTATTATCTGAATTTCATCTTAATCGTGATAAAGCGGAACAATCGAACCAGGTAGTAGAGTTAGATGGAAAATTTCATCAGGTATTATATGAAGCATGCGATAGCCGTATTTTACAACATGTGTTATCTGACTTTCACAAGTACGTAAGGTTAGCGCGAAAAACATCTGTAGCTGATCGAAGTCGTGCAGAAAAATCAATTCAAGAACACAAAGAAATTTTACAGGCAATTAAAGATAAAGATGCAGTTCGTGCAGAACATTGGGCAAATGCACATATGATGAATGTAATGGCAAATTTAAAAATTACAGACTAGATATGGAGGGTATGAAAAATGGATAGAATTAAGATGACAACACCATTGGTAGAAATGGATGGAGATGAAATGACACGTATCTTATGGAAGATGATCAAAGATGAATTATTACTTCCATTTGTGGATCTCAAGACAGAATATTATGATTTGGGCTTAGAATATCGTAATGAAACAAATGACCAAGTAACAATTGACTCTGCAAATGCAACAAAGAAATATGGTGTTGCAGTAAAGTGTGCAACAATCACTCCAAATGCAGCGCGTATGACAGAATATAATTTGAAAGAAATGTGGAAAAGTCCAAATGGTACAATTCGTGCTATGTTAGATGGAACTGTTTTTCGCGCTCCGATCATTGTGAAAGGGATTGAGCCATGTGTAAAAAATTGGAAGAAACCAATCACATTGGCAAGACATGCATATGGTGATGTATATAAAAATACAGAAATGATCGTTCCTGGTCCAGGAAAGGTAGAACTTGTCTACACAGCAGAGGATGGAGCAGAAACTCGTGAACTTGTACATAATTATACATCAGCAGGAATTGCACAAGGAATGCATAATTTAGATGATTCTATTGAAAGTTTTGCAAGAAGTTGCTTTAACTATGCACTAGATACAAAACAAGATCTTTGGTTTGCAACAAAAGATACGATTTCTAAGAAATATGATCATACATTTAAGGATATTTTCCAAGAAATCTACGATACTGAATACGAATCGAAA
>CAYTRJ010000058.1:0-10941 GCA_964440185.1 uncultured Faecalimonas sp.
CACCGATTGATTCTGTTACCCATGTAGGGTCACCTGAGAATAATGCATTGTATTCTGGTGTACGAGCAAATTTGATAAGACGTAATTTCATTACGAAGTGGTCAATGTATTCTTGAGCTTGTTCTTCTGTAATTAATCCTCTTTCTAAGTCACGTTGGATATAAATGTCAAGGAATGTAGAAGTACGTCCTAAACTCATAGCTGCACCGTTTTGTTCTTTAACTGCTGCAAGGTATCCAAGGTATGTCCATTGGATCGCTTCTTTTGCGTTAGCAGCTGGTTGAGAAATATCAAATCCGTAAATATCTCCTAATTGTTTTAATTCGCCAAGTGCACGAATTTGTTCTGATAATTCTTCACGAAGACGGATATTTTCTCCTGTCATTCTTACTAATGAAGTAGCAAGTTGTTCTTTTTTATCTTCAATTAATTTGTCTGTTCCGTATAAAGCTACACGACGGTAGTCACCGATGATACGTCCACGTCCGTAAGCATCTGGAAGACCTGTGATGATACCAGATTTTCTAGCTGCTCTCATTTCTGGTGTGTAAGCATCAAATACACCTTGGTTATGTGTTTTTCTATATTTTGTAAAGATTTCAACTACTTCTGGATCTACTTCGTATCCATTTTCTCTACATGCGTTTTCTGCCATACGAATACCACCGAATGGTTGAAGAGAACGTTTGAATGGTTTATCTGTTTGGAAACCAACGATTTGTTCTAAGTCTTTATTTAAGTATCCTGGTCCGTGAGATGTGATACCTGAAACAATTTTTGTATCCATATCTAACACGCCGCCAGCTTCACGTTCTTGTTTTGATAAGTCCATTACTTGAGCCCAAAGTTTATTTGTAGCTTCTGTAGGTCCTGCTAAGAACGAATCATCTCCTTCATATGGAGTGTAGTTTTCTTGAATAAAGTTACGTACGTTTACGGATGTACGATTCCAGCGGCCTGGTTTGAAACCATCCCAGCTTGCATGCCAATTTCTTTCCATGGTTAATCCTCCTAGTTTTCTCTTATTTAAATTAATTATTTCCGATATTCATATTATATCTTAGATAATTTTTTAACGCAATACTTTAGATTGTACTAATTTGAATACAGTATACATAATTTTTATTATTTCATAAAATTTAAGAATTTATTTAACCATTTTTCCTATTTTTAGTGTATAGTGTCATATAGACAATTATAACATTATTTATGGAGGAACAATCTATGAAGAAACGATTTTCAATCATTGCCTTACTTCTTTGTACTTCTCTTACATTCGCAGGGTGTTCCAATACAAAGTATAATGAAGAACAGGAATTGAACAATACGATAAATACAACTGATTCAGAGAGGAACTCCGAACAGCGAAAGTTAAATGTACTAAGACCAATGGCTTATGGTAATGTGGAAGGATTGAATTTAGAGCCTGGCTCTTCCATTTCTATTATAGGAAAGTATGCAGACGATAGCTACTGGAAAGAGGTGGAAGCCGGTGCCAAACGAGCTATCAAAGACATTAACGATATGCTTGGTTACGAAGGCAAAGATAAAGTGACACTTACTTACAGTGCACCAGAAGTTCGTGATGATGTGGAAGAACAGATTAACATTTTGGACGAAGAACTTTCACATTTTCCTACTGCAATCGGAATTGCTGCAATTGATACAACAGCATGCGCGATCCAATTTGATCTTGCTTCCGATAATCAGATTCCAATTGTTACCTTTGATTCTGGTAGTGATTATAAGCAAGTTGCTTCTCATGTCTCAACAGATAATTTAGAAGCAGCATCAACTGCTGCAACCAAGCTTGCACATGCAATCAACAAAGAAGGAGAGATCTTGATCTTAGCTCATGACTCTATTTCTATGACTGGGAAAGAACGTTTGAAAGGCTTTCAAGATACCATTTCTGAAGAATATGAGAATGTTTCTGTCACACATATTTATGAGTTAGATGCTTTTGACGAATTACGTTCTCAAATTGCTGCTGAACAGATAGATAATCCTGACTTCGATGCTTCTGGACTTTCTGATCGTGAAGTATTAGTATATATGATCCAAAGCAATCCGAATCTAAAAGGAATTTTTGCAACAAACTTAGATACTACTCAACTTGTTGCAAAAGCTCTATCTGATATTCCTGAACAGAATATTAAAGTAGTTGGATTTGATGGCGGAGAGGAACAGTTAACTTTATTAGAAGACGGAATTATCGAAGGTTTGATCGTCCAGAATCCATATGGCATGGGCTATGCTACAGTTGTTTCAGCTGCTAGAAGTGCTCTCGGGCTTGGCAATGAATCTATTGTTGATAGCGGATACACATGGGTAACCAAAGATAATATGACAACAAATACCATCAAAGGCATGTTATATTAAAAAGCTTGTAACTATTTGACGAACGATTCTAAGACAAATCTTTCTATGACTATGCTATGATATGGATGATATATCAATATTAATACATAGTTATATGGGGCATTTGTATGGGCGAAGTTCATTATATGATTTCTGAAGCCGCCAAACGTGTCAATATGGAAACGCATGTTTTAAGACACTGGGAAGAGGAATTGGGACTTTCCATTGGGCGTACAGAAATGGGACATCGATACTATACAGAAGAAGATGTGCAGTTATTTCACTGTATCAAAGAACTAAAAGAGCAAGGAATGTTATTAAAAGAATTAAAGATTCTTGTTCCTGAGATTTTAAAAACAAAGGAAAAAATGAAAGAGAAAAAGAAACAACAAGAAGATTCTTCAGAATTGCAATTGGCATTTCTTGAAAACAACAAACTTCTTACAGACCAGATAACCACTGCAGTGATCAAAGAGATTACGTTTCTCTTTCAGGCAAACGAACGTCAAGAAGAAGAGCGTTACAAAAAGCTTGACTGCTTGATCCGTCAACAACAAAATTATCGCAAGGAATATGCTCGCTCAACACCGATCAAACACTTGCGAAGAATATTAGAAGGTTAAAAAAAAGGAGTAGATTCGCCCCGAATCTACTCCTTTAAATAATTTGCAAACTTTGTGTATTGAGGTAACCAGGTCAAATTAATTGTACCAATCGCACCATTTCTTTGTTTTGCAATAATAATCTCTGCTACATTTTTCAATTCTGTATCTTTATTGTAATAATCATCACGATAAATAAACATTACAACGTCTGCATCCTGTTCAATCGCTCCAGATTCACGAAGGTCTGACATCATCGGACGATGGTCTGGTCTTTGTTCTACTGCACGACTCAACTGAGACAACGCAATTACAGGAACATTTAATTCCCTTGCAACACCTTTCAATGCTCTTGAAATTTCTGAAATTTCTTGTTGTCTGGATTCACTTCTGCCACCAACACGACCTGTCATCAACTGTAAATAGTCAATGATAATAAGATCTAATCCATGTTCTATCTTGAACTTACGGCATTTTGAACGTAATTCTGAAATAGAAATCCCAGGAGTATCATCAATGATCAAATTAGAACGGCCAATGATCCCTGCGCTCTCAATCAATTTTTCCCAGTCATTTTCTTTCAAATTCCCAGTACGAAGTGATTGTGCATCAACTTGTGCCTCCAATGCAAACAAACGATTTACTAACTGTTCTTTTGACATTTCCAAACTGAAGATTGCAACCGACTTATTAGCCTTAAATGCAACGTGCTGCGCAATATTAAGAACAAATGCAGTTTTCCCCATGGAAGGTCTTGCAGCGACCAAGATCAGATCAGAAGGCTGTAATCCAGCAGTCTTATAATCCAAATCCAAAAATCCAGTTGGAATTCCTGTTACACTTCCGCTTGTTTTTGATGCTGCTTCAATTTTATCTAACGCATTTAATACGACTTGCTTAATTGGAACAAAATCACCTGTATTACGTTTCTGAACAAGTTCAAATACTTTTTTCTCCGTAATTTCAAGCACTGCCTCCATTGGTTCTTTTCCTAGGTAACACATATTCTCAATTTCTTCATTAAGCTTGATCAAACGTCTGAGCATTGCTTTTTCAGCTACAATTTCCGCGTAATACTTTACATTTGCAGAAGTCGGAACTGCAGTCAATAAGTCACGTACAAATTCCAAGCTGCTGATTTCTGAAGGAACATCTTTCTCTTTCAAACGTGTTTGCAGTGTGATCAGATCCACTGGTTTTCCCTCATTATAAATCTCAACAATCGCTTCGAAAATGATGCCATACACATTTTGATAGAAATCGTCTCCTGAAATAATTTCCGAAGATGTAAGAATGGCATCCTTGTCCATCAACATAGCACCGATCACTGCTTGCTCCGCTTCCAGACTATGTGGCAGTACTCGTTTTATGAGTGCTTCATCCATCTTTCAGCCTCCCCTAAGCTTCTGTTACAACTACTTTTAATTTTGCTGTTACTTTTGCATGCAATTTCACTGGAACTTCATGTGTTCCCAATGTTTTAATTGCATCTTTTAATTGGATTTTCTTTTTATCAATTTCATATCCCATCTGTTCTTTCACTGCAACTGCAATTTCTTTTGAAGAAACAGATCCAAATGTTCTTCCACCTTCTCCTACTTTGATTGAAAGTGTTACTTTTCCAGCTTCAATCTTACTCGCTAATTCTTTTGCTTCTGCTAAAATTTCTGCTGCAACTTTTTCTTCATTTGCTTTTTGCAGTTTTAAATCGTTTAGGTTTTTACTGTTCGCTTCTAATCCTAATTTTTTAGGTAAAATAAAGTTTCTTGCATAACCATCATTTACGTTTACAATTTCTCCCTTTTTACCAAGTGTCTTTACGTCTTCTAATAAAAGTACTTTCATTTACAAATCTCCTTCTTCAATCATAATATCAATAGTCTCCTTCAAAGCATGGATTGCTTCGTGCATATCTGTATGTTGGAATTGAGCGCCTGCGGTATTCATATGACCGCCACCTCCAAGTCTTTCCATAATAACTTGAACATTTACCTCATCAATTGCCCTTGCACTCACATAAATCTTTCCATAATATTCTGTTAACACAAAGGAGGCTTTAATTCCTTTGATATTCAACAATTCATTCGCCGCCTGTGCACCTATGATCGTCGGACTATCAATTTCTTCATTTTCAAATGATGCAATCGCATATTCATCGCGATATACTTCTGCCTCACTTACAATTTTTGACTTTTCTCGATACATTTCCAAATCATCACGGAATAGCTTACGCACGTATGTGATATCTGCGCCGCATCGTCTTAAGAATGCTGCTGCCTCAAATGTTCTAACACCTGTACGATTCATAAAATTATTTGTATCGATCATAATTCCAGCATACATGCTGTTGGCTTCCATTACGGAAATCTTAATATCATCCGAAATATATTGCAGCATCTCTGCGACCATTTCACAGGAAGAGGATGCATATGGTTCAATATAGGATAATACTGTATTTTCAATCATATCACTTGATTGTCTATGGTGGTCAAATACGACCACTGTTTTCGCTTTTTTCAAAAGCTCTGGACATTCCGTCAGCTCTGGACGGTTTGTGTCTACAACAATCACCATAGTTGCTTCTGACAATAATTCAGGTGCCTCTGCCGAAGAGATAAACATATCATCTGGATAATTTGTGCTTTCCACAAACGCATTGTAGAAAGGACGTACTGATGACGTGATCTCATCAATGACAATGCAGACTTTTTTCTCCATTGCTCGTGCTGCATGATAAATACCAACTGCTGCACCAAATGAATCCACATCTGCAATTCGGTGTCCCATAACAATGATCTGATCTTTCGCCATGATGAACTCGCGGAGTGCTTCTGCCTTTACACGTGCTTTCACGCGTGTATTTTTTGTCATCTGCTCTCTTTTTCCACCGTAGTATGTGATATCTTTACCATTTTTTACAACTGCTTGATCTCCGCCACGAGCCAATGCCAAATCAATCGCCACACGCGCATGATTGTAACTTTGCACATAGGTTTCAGCGGATAATCCCATACCAATGCTAAGCGTTACAGGCATTGTGTTTCCAATATTTACACTCTTAGCTTCCTCAAGAATGGCAAATTTGTTCTTTTCCATCTCTCTAAAATGGCGTTTCTTCACAACGAAAAAGTATTTATCTTTTTCCATCTTCTTTACAAGACCATCATAATTCGATAAATATTGATTGATCTTACGATCGATCAAGGCAACAAGCAAAGATTGTCGTACTTCCTCTACACTATCCATAACTTCTTCATAATTATCAATATAGATCAATCCAGACACCAATCTTTGACTTTCTGTTTCTTTTCTATATTTGTGAAGTTTCGTTACATCTTGCATCGTCAATGTCACAAAAAATTCTCTTCCTTTTGGAAGTTTGAAGAATTTATCCGGATCAACAAGATCCTTTGCAGAGATACGATTCACTCTTACTTGATACAAACTTTCATTATATTTAATTTCTAAATCTTTTTGCAGTTCCTCATCTTTAGGAAACACTGCTCTATTCAGTTCTGGAATAAATGTGCTCATATATTTATCAGACATGTGAATGCCTTCAAATATACTGTCAAACTCACTATTTGTCCAGAGGATCTTGCCATCATCCATCAAAATCGCGTATGGAACTGACAAATCCTGTAGTAAAACATTTTGTAACCGGCTGTATTGATTTGCAAAATCAACCAGTTCCGTCATAACGACCGCTTTACTATGGAAGTACAAGAGCAGCACGATCACTGTATAAAGCAATACAAAGATCCCTAAAATAATTCCCGCTTTTTTATCAACTGTAAGTATCCAAATATTAAGTGCAATCAGCAGTATTGTCATTAATACTGGCCATTGCATATACATTCTCAACTGCCCTTTTAAATGCACATCGTTTTTCATATTACTTTTAGCCCTCATATCTTTATGAAATCAACTTAAACATTATATTTTTTAATGATTTCATTCATAATATCCCATTTTGCTTCCATGTCAGCTACTAGTTTAAATTGTGTACGACATCTATCTAAGTTATGTCCTTCTCTATGGATCTTAAAGTAGGTATCCCCCTGTAAATAATCTGTTAAGAAGCGCATACCACATTCAAATGTCATTACTTTTGCTCCCATTGGCAGCATTTCAATTTCTTTCGCAGTTAATTTACCACCACATCCTTCAATAAATCCTTTGGCATAAATATCGAACAATTCCATATCACACCAGATCTTATCTAAGTCTTTTTCATCTTCAGCACCTGTGCTAGCTCCGAAACGGATGGAATCACCAAAATCATTCATTGCAAGCCCTGGCATAACTGTATCTAGATCAATAACACAGATTCCTTTTCTTGTTTTGTTATCAATCATAATGTTGTTTAATTTTGTATCGTTATGTGTTACACGAAGTGGAAGTTCTCCCTTTGCAAGCATATCACCAAATACATTTGCCACATCTTCATGTGCGAGTACAAAATTGATCTCCTCTTGTACAGAAGATGCTCTATTGCAAACATCATCAGCAACAGCTTTCTTAAACACTTCAAATCGCGCTTTTGTATCATGAAATCCTGTAATTGTCTCATGTAATGTTTCTGCTGGATAATCTGCTAATAATCTTTGGAAATTACCAAAAGCTACTGCACTTTCATAAAAATCTTCCGGACTTTCTACTTGATCAAAGCTTGTTGCACCTTCGATGAATTTATAACATCTCCAATATTCTCCATCTGAATCCACAAAATATGGCATGTTATCTTTCGTTACAATAACGTTTAATGTTTCTCTTTCAGGGTCTCCTCCGTTTTCTACAATTTTCTTGCGGAGAAATGCTGTAACATTAAGTACATTTTCCATCAATTCTACCGGTTTTGTAAAAATGCTCTTGTTCATACGTTGTAAGATCACACGACCTTCTGTTTCGTCTTCTTCACGGAGCGTCATCAAAAATGTATCATTGATATGACCATTTCCAAATGGAATCGCACTCATTACCATTCCATTTAATTTAAAATTCATAAGTGCTTCGCTGCGTCCACACCATACTTGTTCAGGATATACCCCATTATCTTTCATTGATTGAATGGCATTCATAACAACTTCTTTATCTTCCTTATAAGTCACACCATACCATTTATCTTTTGATGTGAGAACCGATACTGTTGCTTGTTCTGCTTCTAGTAAACGTGTTACAACAGATGGTAAATAGTATTCACATTTCATTGGATTTTGTTTCAATCCTTCCTCTAAGAAAGAAGCAAATCCTGCCTTGATCTCTTGTAAAAAGCTAGCTGTAAATCCCCACATATTCATAGAAACAACGCTGTCGTCATCTAATACTTCCCAAGTTACACCTTCATCTTCTGTAAATGCAATTCCGCCATCTCTCTTTTCAATACGTGTACGTTCTACCACTTTTTCTAAATATCCATTTTCATCAATTGTACAAATACCACGAGAAACGTGACCATTATCTGTAACTGTATTCTTTAATTGATATCCTACCATTGTATAACGATACTTTTCATCATCTTCAGTTGTAGAAAGGAAATCGTAAATCTTCTTAAATGCATCTCGTCCGTAATAATCATCTGCGTTAATAACTGCAAACGGACCATCAACAACATCTATACAGCTGTATACTGCATGTGCTGTTCCCCATGGTTTTACACGTCCTTCTGGAATGTCATATCCTTCTGGAATATTATGTAAATCTTGGAATACATATTCCACTTCCATCACTTCTTCAATGCGTTTTCCTATCGCTTCCTTAAAGTCTGCTTCATTTTCTTTTTTGATAATGAAAATAACTTTTTCAAATCCTGCTCTTTTTGCATCATAGATTGAAAAGTCCATAATGATATGTCCTTGACCATCAATTGGATCAATTTGTTTCAAGCCCCCATAGCGACTTCCCATACCTGCAGCCATGATTACTAATACTGGTTTATTCATTTCTATAATTCCTCCGTTAATTACATACCATAATGAATTATTATAGTACAGAATATGAGATAAATCTTTGTATTATCTACTTATTCATTTGTACAATCTGCCGTTTTATATTGATTTTGTGCTTCATATAGGGTATGATATAAAAAATAAAATGATCGAGGGGAAAAATGACAGATTACACAAGTATCACTTTACATTCAGAACTAAATATTGATGAATTATATACGATCCACTATTTTGAATATACAGAAGATTTCTATTTTTCTGGTGAATCTCATGATTTTTGGGAGTTTGTTTGTGTAGATAAAGGAACAGTTGGTATTTGCATGGACGAGCAAGAATTCACACTGCACAAAGGAGAAATTGCATTTCATCAACCCGAAGAATTTCATAAAGTTTCAACCATCGGTCAGCATGCACCTAATCTGGTTGTGATTTCTTTCTGTTGCAATAATCCTATTATGAACTTTTTTCGTAAAAAGATTTTAAAAATTGATGAGAAAGAGCGCACACTTCTTGCTGAGATTTTGATCGAAGCACGTAATTTGTTCGCTGTACCTTTAAATGATCCTTATTGTACCTATATGGAGAAAAAAGCAAATCCTCCTCTTGGCTCAGAGCAATTGATCAAAATGTACTTGGAACAATTCCTGCTCCACCTCATTCGTAGATATTCCTCTTCTGCAGAAACCCTAAAACTTCCGGCTGTCAAAAGTTCAACCGATATTTTCAAAAGAGTCGTATCTTACATGGAAGCTAACATTTCTTGTAAACTTACAATCGAACAGATTTGCAGTACGAATATGATTGGTCGTACCCAATTGCAAAATGTTTTCCAGAAAGAATGTAATATGGGAATTATCGAATATTTCTCAAAAATGAAAATCGATGCTGCAAAACACATGATCCGAAGCGGACGTATGAATTTTACACAGATTTCCGAGCAGCTCGGTTACACTTCTATTCATTACTTTTCAAGACAATTCAAACGTATTACAGGTATGACACCATCTGATTATGCATCTTCCATTAAAGCATATACAGAAAAAATTTAAGGCGCTAGACTCACTTTGTCTAACGCCTTAATTTGACCTTCATTTAGATTTCGTACCAAATAATTTCATTTGCATCTAAATCTAATGCAAAACTTGTTCCATCTCCTCTGTAAACAGTTGTACTTTGTGGTTCATATGTATTATTTACCACACAGTATTTTCCATTTTCAACATAAGCATGTACTTCTACATTGAAGTTCGTACTATACCATTTGTATAAGTTTTCTTCATCATGTGAAGACCAGATAACAGAACGATATAAAATTCTGCTGTTTTCAAAACTATATGGAAGACCACTGATATATACACAACGACCTTTTCCATATTCATTTACAGCCATTTGTACTTCTTTATCTTTTTGTACCAAGATATCTGTTCCTTCATATGCAAAAATACTCTTCTTTCCTTCACCAAAGTCAACTGGTTTTGTTGTATCTGCTAAGATGAAGTGATCTGGATGTTCTTCCCAATTATATTTATCGTAGTTCAATGTAAATCCAGTTTCTTTTTCTACCCCTAACATTGTTGCAAGTTGTAAGAAATGTCCTTGGAATTGGTGACCACTTGGTTCACCTACACCAATGAATCCACCACCACTGTATACAAATTCACGAATTGCAGCAGATACTTCTGGATTTTCCCAAATGTAACCACCTGTATGTGCAGTATCTGCATCTCCGACATTAATAATAACATCAATATCATTTAAAATGTTTTTATCTGCCAAGATATCATCAAACGAGATAAATTGTACGTCAAATGGAGCACCGCTTAATGTTTCAATAATACCTGCATAGCTATAATTTTGTTTTTGATACAATGCATGGTGAACCATATGGCATCCCCATTTTCTGATCTTGCCCCAGCTATTTAATACTGCAACTTTTTTCACGCAATGTGGAACAGTTCCTTTTGCATTTTCATACAATTCACGGAATTCATTACATACAGATTCTACATATTCTACAAATTCTGGGAAAT
>CAYTRJ010000059.1:0-10923 GCA_964440185.1 uncultured Faecalimonas sp.
GCGTTATCTAATCCGAGGTCACAACCTGACACACATTTTCGCAGTAGATATGTTTCCATATAAAATAACCGAGCCTTTTCAGAGGTCAGGCTTCTAATCCCAACTTCCGAAAAAGCTCGGAAATACGCCGTTTTCTGGCACTTATTTTTCTTTTCTCGACATCAGCACCACCGTCTCCACATGCACTGTTTGGCAAAATTGATCCACTGCTACCGCTTTCACAACCTTGTATCCTCGTCCTTGCAACATTTCCAAATCTCTCGCAAGACTTGTCACTTTACAAGAAATATAAACAATATTTTCTACACCATAATCTAAAATCTTAGGAAGCGCTTTAGGATGAATTCCATCACGTGGTGGATCAAGTACAATTACATCTGGTTTTTCTTCGATTTCATCTAACACTTTAAAAACATCCCCAGCTAAAAATTCACAATTTTCAATGCCATTATGTTTTGCATTTTCATTTGCAGCTACTACCGCTTCTTCGACAATTTCTACACCAATTACTTTTTTTACAGCTGGTGACAGAATCTGTCCGATCGTTCCTGTCCCACTAAATAAATCAAATAATACCATATCATCCATAGCTTGTTCCCCAAGATATTCTCTCACAGTACTATAAAGGACTTCTGCTGCTTTCGAGTTTGGCTGGAAGAAGGAAAATGGAGTTACTTTGAATTCCATCCCTAATAATTTTTCATAGAAATAATCTTGACCATACAATACACGAGTTTCATCACTTTGTACTACATCCGATAATGAATCGTTCAAAATATGAAGAATCCCTACAATTTTTCCTTCTAACTCTAGATTCAAAAGTGCTTCTTTTAAAGGTTCTAAATCATGTTCTTCTTGTGTTGTTGTCACAAGGTTCACTAAGATTTCCCCTGAAATATCCCCTCGTCTCAATAACAGATGACGAAGGTATCCTTCATGCTGCATTTTTTTATAATAACTTACATTTCGTTCTTTAAAATATGCCAAAACACAATTTAAAATCTTTGTCATATCTTCATGTACTAACTTGCAGTCACAGGCTGTCAATACATCATATGTACTTCCTTTTTTGTGTAATCCCAACGAAAGAGGCCCATCCTTATATTCGTCTCCAAAAGAAAATTCCATCTTATTGCGATATCTAAATTCCTTTGGACTTGCTTTCACGCCTTCAAATTCGTAATCTCCTACGATAGCAGCATCTAAAATTTCTTTTACTTGCTGTCCTTTCATTTTCATCTGGTCTTCGTATGACATTGTTTGGTACATACAACCACCACATGCTGGAAAAATACTGCACACAGGTTCTCTTGTTTCAAGTGGTGATTTTTCTAACACTTCCAAAAGTCGTCCTTCTGCTTTTCCTTTTCTCATCTTATTTACAGCAAATTTAATTTTTTGTCCTGGAATCCCATTTTTTACAATGACATGCTTTTCTTCATTTTCTACTGTTACAATTCCTTTATTTGGAAATTCTACTTTTTGAATGATACCTTCGTAAATCTTTCCTTTTTTCATGAATCTATTCTCCTCCATAAAAAAACTGCCGTTTCTTTTTTCACGACAGTTTTTCTCTTTTCTTTACTTGCTTTTAGATTTCTTCATCCTCAAAATAATCATCTTCGAAATCGTCTTCAAATTCTTCTTCAAAATCTTCTAAATAATCTGGTGCAAAGAAGCGATATACACCATATGCAATTGCTGCAATCGCTGCAACTGCTCCAATGATTGCAAGTATCCAAAGCACGATTTTCTTTACCTTGTCATCCTCTTTCTTGTGTAACATCTCATGCAATTTTGTTGCTGAAACCATCTCTTCAATTCTGTTCATAGTATACACGTCCTTTCTCAACTCTGTCTCACAGCTGTCAGCTTTTTCATTTCACATATTATATCATTTTCATACTAATATTACCATATGTAGTTTTTTCAATTTTATGTATTTAGATTTTTTGCAATTTAGCAAAAGAAGCGAACATTTTTTTCACGCCAACCGTATCAAACTGTACTGTCACTTCGTAATCTCGTCCACCTTCTACGATTCCCGTTACCATTCCTTCTCCAAACTTCATATGTTTCACGCGGTCTCCCACATCATAACTTAATCCTTCACTGGATTTCACCCCAAAGTTCTGAACTGGTTTATATGGCACATAATTCTTCGCTTGGAAACTCTTCTTTGGTTCTGGAAATGGATCTTGTTTCTTCAGCGCCACGCCTCCTGTAGATAAAAGCTGCATTGGCACTTCATTCAGGAAGCGAGACATACGATTGTACTGTGTTTCACCACGCACCATACGTCGTCTTGCACAGGTCATCGTAAGATTTTCCATCGCTCTCGTGATTCCCACATAACAAAGTCTGCGTTCTTCTTCTAATTCTTCTTTATCATCAATCGACATATAACTTGGGAAAATGCCATCTTCCATGCCTGCCAAATAAACTTCTGGAAATTCCAATCCTTTTGCACTATGAAGCGTCATAAGCACCACATAGTCTTTCTCTTCATCCAAGTTGTCTATCTCTGCTACTAAAGCTACTTCTTCTAAGAAACCGCTAAGAGTTGGCATTTCCCCTTCACAAGATTCTTCATATGCAGCAATCTTGCTTTGTAACTCTTCAATATTTTCAATACGGCTTTTTGCTTCAATCGTATCTTCCGCAACCAATTCATCCAAATATCCAGTGTAATCCAAAATCTCTTTCATCAAGTCTGAAATCGACATTGTTTTCGCACTTTCTTTAAAATGTTCAATCAGCGCCACGAAAGATGTTAATTTTGCTTCACTTCTCCCTATACCTGGAATCATATAAGCAGTCAACAGTGCTTCG
The DNA here is from genome assembly GCA_964440185.1 of uncultured Faecalimonas sp. Lineage (GTDB taxonomy): Bacteria > Bacillota > Clostridia > Lachnospirales > Lachnospiraceae > Faecalimonas. Next base: position 2,833 of record CAYTRJ010000059.1, read on the forward strand.
TAAAATCCAACTTCTCTCTCTAGTGCATTTTCCTGCACCCGATTGATTGTTGTAAGACCAATCCCTCGTTTTGGCACGTTAATGATACGGCGCACTGCCAAATCATCTTGTCCATTATCGATAGTCTTCAAATACGCCAACAAATCCTTGATTTCTTTTCTGGCATAGAAATTTACGCCTCCCACAATCTTATATGGAATATTCGCTGTGATAAATCTTTCTTCAAAAAGACGGGATTGTGCGTTCGTACGATATAAGATTGCATGGTCATTGTAAGAACGTTCTCCATCTTTGACATGCTTCTTTATATCACTCACAACATAATCTGCCTCATCATAAGCTGTGTCAAATTGCCGAAATGCAATCTTATCTCCTGCTCCATTTTCTGTCCAAAGGGATTTCTGCTTTCTACCTAAATTATTTTTGATCACTTCGTTTGCAGCCTTTAAGATTGTCTCTGTTGAACGATAATTTTGTTCTAATTTGATCACATGTGTATCATCAAATACTTTCTCGAAGTTCAAAATATTCTGGATATTTGCACCACGGAATTTGTAAATGGATTGATCATCATCCCCTACCACGCAAAGATTCTTATATTTCTTTGCTAAAAGGCTGATGAATTTGAACTGCACCGTATTAGTATCCTGATACTCATCCACCATAATATAACGAAATCGTTCCTGATAATATTCTAGTACATCTGGCTGTGTTTCCAGTAACTGTACTGTTTTAACTAACAGATCGTCAAAATCCAATGCATTATTTGCCTTTAGTTGTTTCTCATATTCACGATAGGCTGTGGCAATCTTCTTCTGATGAAAATCTCCTGCTGCTTGAAGTTCCATTTGCTCCGGCGTAAGCATTTCATCTTTTGCAGAAGAAATGGCAGAAAGCAAACTGCGTTCGCTATATCTCTTCGTATCTATCTGAAGTAATTTGCACACATCTTTCATCAATGTTTTCTGATCATCCGTATCATAAATAGTAAAGTTTGTACCATATCCCAAGCGGTCGATATATCTTCTTAAAATGCGTACACAAGTTGAGTGGAATGTACTTACCCAGATACTTTCTGAACCAAATCCAACAATACGATCCACACGTTCTCTCATTTCCGCAGCCGCTTTATTTGTAAATGTAATCGCAAGAATATTCCATGGATTTACGCCTTTTTCTCCAATCAAATAAGCAATTCTATGTGTAAGAACTCGTGTTTTCCCCGAACCTGCTCCTGCCAAAATAAGAAGCGGTCCTTCTGTATGGAACACAGCCTCCGCTTGCTCTTTATTCAATGTATCATAAATACTCATGTGATTACTCCCTTCTACTCATCAGTCCTACTATTATATTACAAATCAAAAGCACTGTCATCAAAAATAATTTTAAAAAATGCTTGTGATGTAGTTTTTAACACTATATAATGAAATACAGAGGTGATAAAACATGACATTGGACAAAAATGATTTATTAAATAGTATTTTATCCAGCATTTCTCGTATTGATTACGTTAAATCTCAAGATATTCCAAATATTGACCTATATATGGACCAAGTAACTTCCTTTATGGAAGAACAGCTAAGCTCTTCTAAGCGTTATGAAGAGGATAAAATTCTTACTAAAACAATGATCAACAATTACGCAAAGAATAATTTGCTTCCTGCTCCTGTAAAGAAAAAATATTCAAAAGAGCATTTATTAGTTTTAACTTTTATCTATTACTTTAAAAATATTCTTTCTATGAAAGATATTGAAACAATTTTAAAACCACTTACAGATAAATATTTTCATAATGATGGTGAGATCACTTTATCACGCATTTACGATGAAGTTTGTGCTTTTGAAAAAGAACGCACTACGCTTCTTCAACAAGATATCTCCTCTCTTTATGAAAATGTAATGAACACATTTTCTGATATTGAAGGTGAAGAACAGCAGCAACTCCAATTCTTCTCTTTTATCTGCTCCCTCAGCCTTGATGTCTATGTCAAAAAAATGTTAATTGAAAAATTAGTGGATGAATTATCCGAACCAGAAACGAAAAAGGCAAAAAAATAGCATGTGCTTTCGCACCTGCTATTTTTTAGCCTTCCTTATCTTTTAATCTATCAAAGACCATATCATATCCATCATTTCCGTAATTCAAAGAACGATTCACTCGGCTGATAGTTGCTGTTGATGCACCTGTCTTTTCAGCAATTTCCAAATATGTTCTTTGTTCTCTTAGCATATGAGCCACTTCGAAACGTTGTGTCAGTGACAAAAGCTCATTGATCGTACACACATCTTCAAAGAAATTATAGCACTCTTCTCTATTGTTCAAACACAAAATTGCATCAAATAGCTTGTCAATCGCCTCTGTCTTAATCTGTTTCCCCATGTCAACAATCTCCTTTACGCATTTATCTATTTATTATTTTACCATAGTAAATTCTTAAAGTCCACAATTTTTAAAGCGGTTCATATAAGATTTTAACTTTTCAAGGGAAGTGGTTGCAACTAATTCTTCTGGAAATTCACATTCTTTTATAATATTGATACTATTTGTCAACACACCTGCATCTAAGTCCAAATGAGAGTCACTTCCTGTTGTGATCATTGTACCATATTTCTTACATGCTTCCAGCATGGCTATGATATTTGGTCTTGCGTTCATACGGAATGTGTCTGTTCTCATAGAAGAATTGTTCACTTCAAGAAGTGTTCCTGTTTCTTTTGCCATACGTGCAAGGACATCATAGTCTACTGGAAATCTATCATCATCTGGGTGTCCTATAATGTTAATATAAGGATTCTTCATAGCATTTACCATTGCATTTGTCACATTTTCCACAGTTGGTTCTTCATGAAAGCATGGTGTATGCACACTAGCAATCACAATGTCTAATGTTTTCAACAAATCTTCTGGAAGATCCACCGTTCCATCTTTGTCTAAAATATTTACTTCTGCTCCGTAAAATGTCTGTAATCCCCAACGCTCTCTTGGTAAAATTTTTAAATTTCGGAAATAATATAATCCACAAGTACCTGGTAGTTTTGGTGCATGTTCTGTAAAACAAATTGCTTCCATTCCATGTTCTTTTGCCATTTCAGCCATCTCTCGAATCGTGCTGTATGCATGTCCACTAGCCAATGTATGTGTATGTGTATCTACCACAATTTTCATATCCAGCCTTCTTTCTGTATATTTTTATTTCAAACAATCTATACTACTCTATCATAACACATTTTAAGAAAAGGAGTACTCTCTTATGAAAAAAGATGAAAAAGAAAATGATTCCTACGATTATTTATCCAATACCGTTTCCACCCAAGATTGTACTGGTCTTATTCCTGCTAATCCAGACGGAAAAGAAGCTTGGGAATCCTATGATGAAATTTATCATTTTCAACCCAAGCCTATTGTTCCTGATTCTTCTAATCGCGATTAAATACCTCGCGTTTTAATGCACCTTCTTGGTGACTGACAATTGTTGTGCAAACTGCATCACCTGTAATATTTACAGCAGTACGCATCATATCTAAAATACGGTCAATACCCATGATCAAGGCAATTCCTTCTGTTGGAAGCCCTACGGAGTTTAATACCATTGCCAATGTGATCAGACCAACACTTGGTACTCCTGCTGTACCAATTGATGCCAATGTGGCGGTAACAACTACCGTCACGAGATTGGCCGGGGTTAATTCAATTCCATAAGCTTGAGCAATAAACACAACCGCTACCCCTTGCATAATAGATGTTCCATCCATATTGATCGTTGCTCCTAATGGAATAGTAAATGATGAAATTTGCTTTGATACACCAATCTTTTTATATAAAGTGTCAATTGACATTGGAATAGTTGCATTTGATGTTGCTGTAGAAAATGCAAACCCCATAACTGGTAAGAATTTTTTTACAAACTTCAATGGATTTAAACGTGTAAACAAGAATAGCAATACTTGATAGATTACAAAACATTGTAGTCCTAATGCCAATGTTACACTTGCCATATATTTTAACATTGGAGCAAATGCAGAAAATCCTACAGTCGCAAAAGTTCTAGCAATCAAGCAGAATACTCCAACTGGAGCTATCTTCATAATTACCATTGTCATTTCCATCATAATATCATTAAATTGGCTGAAAAAGTTCGCTACTACAGAACCTCTTGTTCCAAGTTTCGCTAACATGATCCCTACAAATAAAGCAAATACAATAATTGGAAGCATATCACCGCTTGCCATTGATTGAATTGGGTTCGTTGGAATGATATTTAAAATCGTCTCTGTTAAATTCATTCCTTCAGCAGTTGCAGTTACATCTGCTTTTTGAACCGCTTCCATATCAAGACCAATCCCTGGGTTAATTACGTAAGCAGTTACCAATGCAATACATACTGCAAGTGCTGTTGTCAGCAAATAGAAACCGACTGTCTTTAATCCAACTTTTCCTAATGTCTTTGTATCTCCAATCGCCATACTCCCACAAATTAATGAGCAGAATACCAATGGAACAACCAACATTTGCATCAAACGGATAAAACCTTGTCCAATTACATACAAGATTCCTTCCACAATAATAGTATCTTTTACATAACTTGATGGCATCCAATAATGAATTACCGTTCCAAATAACGCTCCTAAAAATAGTGCAACAAAAATCTGTGTAGAAAGACTTAATCTCTTTTTATTCATTATTCCAGTCCTCCTGTCTCATCCAGATATTCTTTTAATGCCGCTTTCCATTCCAATGGTTCTTCAATTCCTGTCAAGCGAAGCATCATATTATCAAGTACTGAATATGTTGGACGTTCCGACTCTTCAATCACAATTGGATATAACTCTAACTGTCCTGTTTTCCCAGCATATTCCAAGATTGTTCTTGCAAATTCATATCTGCTGCATCCTCCCGGACATACTACATGGTAAAGACCATATTCTTCGTTATCGATAAAATGACAAATTACTTTTGCAAGTTCTTTCGCACTTGTTGGTGCCGCATATTGATTATTTGGCACTTCCATTTTATCCACTTTTCCTACATTGCTTAACACTTCATCCACAAAATCGCGTCCGATTCCATAAATCCAAGAGCTTCGAATAATAACAAAGCGATTTAACAATTGTGTTAAAATTTTTTCCCCTGCTTCTTTGGACTTCCCGTAAACAGTACGTGGATGCACCTGATCAAATTCATTATATGGAACTTTTGATTCCTTATCAAATACATCATCTGTTGAAATCTGAATCACTTTTGCATTCACTTCATTTGCAACAAGTGCTACGTTTCTTACACCAATTGTATTCACACGATACGCATCATCTATATTTTTTTCACACACTTCTACATCTGTAAGCCCTGCACAATTGATCACTACATCTGGTCGGTTTACATGCATGAACTGTGTCACTTCCTCTATTTTCGTAATATCTACCTCATGGATGTCTGTTGGGAAAAGTTCATATTCCACTCCATCTAATAATTGTAATAATGCAGTTCCAATATGTCCCTCTGCACCTGTAATCCAAATTTTCTTCATTGCACTCCTCCTATTCATTTCTTTTGATAAAATAGAAATGGCGGTCTGCCATCTTGGTACCCCGCCATATATTTTTATTCTAATTTATCTTCTGCTTAAAATTCATTTACTTCAAAAATTGGTTCTAAATCTTCTGTATCTGTTGCCATAAAGCCTCCAAACACACGGTGTAAATCTTCTAGTACATTTTTTACAGCTGCTTTATCTTTCGTATTATAGCTTGCTGCATACACAGCTTTTACTCCTTTTTCTGCTAAAAATGCTTGATCACTTTCTTCATCAAATGTCTCCATCATATTTTCAAATACCAAGCTGTCATTTTCTAAAACGATTTCCATAAGGTCAAGTTCTGGCCAAATTTCTTTTGCTTCCTCTGAAACACATTGTACTGCATTCATCAAATCACGCACAGTTACTTCTGCAGGAACCATATAAAAATATTCTTCAATTTTACCTTTATCTACAACAGATTTTACGATTTTTTTCTTTTTCTTATATTTCATAATACAAACACCTCATATTCTGTACTCATTCAAAGTATAAACTTTTTCGAAGGTCTTCGCAACATTTTTTTCGCTTATACATATACTACCAGAAAGACTTATTTCTATCGGAGGATTTATGAAGCATAAAGCACTCTCCCTTACACTTGTACTGCTCTTTCTATTCACGAGTTTACTTGCTTGTACTAAAAAAGATGATTCTGATACAGCACTTACCAAAGTGCGCCTCAGCGAAGTAGCACACTCTATTTTTTATGCTCCTATGTATGTAGCAATTGAAGAAGATTATTTTACTGATGAAGGAATTGATCTGGAACTTCGTAACGCTTTTGGCGCTGACAAAGTCATGACTGCTGTTCTTTCTGGAGAAGCTGATATTGGCTTTATGGGAGCTGAAGCTTCTATTTATACCTACAATGAAGGGGCAAATGATTACGTGGTCAATTTTGCTCAATTAACACAACGTGCAGGTAATTTCCTTGTTTCTAGAAAATCCACCACGGATTTTAAATGGGAAGATTTAAAAGGCACTACTGTTCTTGGTGGGCGAAAAGGTGTCGCCAGTATAGTAATGTAAATCTTGAGTCTATTATTATCATTTTACTAATCACATTTATCCTTAATCGTATAACAGAAAATTGCCGCTGCTGCTGCAACAGCTCCACCGCCAACCCAAATTGCATAATAATTTCCATTTGCGGCAATCAAAATGCCACCCAGCCATGTACTAATAAAACTGCCTATTTGGTGAAAAACCATCGCAATACCAGATAATGTTGGCATCTTTCGATTACCAAAAAATTTACTAATAAGTAACGTCGTCGGTGGAACGGTAGAATTTCCTGTCAAACCAAGACCAATAATAAATCCATATACAGTCAAGTGATTTTTTGGAAGCAGCAAAAAAGAAACAACAAGAACAGGTCTCAGACCATAGATTGTCCCAAGCACCCACTTAGGGTTGATCTTGCCACAAAGAATACCTGCAATCATCGGACCTATCATTCCCATAATGCCATAGATTGTAAATAGAAAAGCAACCTCACTTCCTGGAAAACCATAAGAAACAAGTTGTGGATAAAGATATGTTTCAATAATGGCCATGAAAAATCCACAAGTAAAAAAAGCCAATGCTAAATGCATAAACTGACTGCTAGTAAATGCCTCTTTAAGCAAATCACGAATTGACAGTGTAGCATTGTCTTCTCTTTCATCCAAGACTGTTATACGCTCCTTTTTCCCCAACCATATACATAAAAAAACAATACAGCCAGCCATACATGCAAGTACAACCATACTCCACATAAATAATCCATGATCATCCATCGTTTGCAAAAACGGTGCAAGAATTGCACCCCCAAGACCTCCTGCACCATTGATAATCCCTGATACCGTTGCAGCGTATTTTTTTCCAATAGCGGGAGTTGCCGCTCCCATAACAACACCAAAAGCTAATGCTCCTGCTGCAAGTCCCACAAAAACGCCCAAAGATAAACAAATAAGCAGATTAGTCCTGCTAAAAGGAATCATCAGCAAACCAATTCCCATTAGCGTACCACCAATTCCAAGCACAAAGGAATTGGATTTTTTCAGTGCTAATATGCCAAAAAATGGTTGTGAAAGTCCATATAAAAGTTGCGCAATTGCAACTGCGAAGCTAATCTTACCCATTGCCAATCCTGTATATTCATTGACAGCAGATGAAATCAAGCCAAAGTTAGAACGTACACCATTGTTGAGCATAAATAAAAGCATACATGCAGCTGTTACCAATACAGTACTCGCTAAAGAAGTGTTTCTAGTATACTTTGTTTTTTGAGTCTCAGTTTCCATAATTTTTCTCTCCTCTGACAACACATGATTTAAGTTTCATTATATCATTCTTTATACTCCTTGCAACTGTATAATGTATTTAGCAATCTTACCTATTATTCTACAAAATGTAAAATTCACTTGACATTCAATGTAAAGCAAGCTATACTTTATTTGTAAAGTAAATTTTACATTTTGGAGGTGAACAGTGAAAAATATTATTAAAGAATTACGAAAAGAACACCGCATTT
>CAYTRJ010000060.1:0-10882 GCA_964440185.1 uncultured Faecalimonas sp.
GTTAATGTGAAGTAAAGTACTACAAAGACGTGCATTTATTTATGAAAATGAACAAGAAGCATAGTTAGTTGTATAGGAGGCAAAAGATGAAAGGACAACTTACACTGCCAACAGAGCAGATCATTAGAACAGAATATTCTGATGTGATGAAGAAATCTTACATCGATTACGCCATGAGCGTAATTATTGCCAGAGCACTTCCAGATGTAAGAGATGGGTTAAAGCCGGTACAGAGAAGAACCCTATATGATATGTATGAATTGGGTATTCGTTATGATAAACCATATCGGAAATGTGCTCGTATTGTAGGGGATACGATGGGAAAATATCATCCACATGGTGATAGTTCTATTTACGAATCTCTTGTTGTAATGGCACAAGATTTCAAAAAAGGAATGATTATGGTAGATGGACATGGAAACTTTGGTTCCATTGAAGGGGATGGAGCAGCTGCCATGCGTTATACAGAAGCAAGACTTGCAAAGATCACACAAGAAGTATTTCTTGCAGACTTGGATAAAAATGTGGTGGACTTCGTGCCTAACTTTGATGAGACAGAGAAAGAACCGCAAGTGCTTCCAGTACGAATCCCAAACCTTTTGGTAAATGGAGCAGAAGGGATTGCAGTAGGGATGGCAACTAGCATTCCGACACATAACTTAGGCGAAGTTGTGGATGCAGTAAAAGCCTACATGAAAAATAACGAAATCACAACAAAACAGTTGATGAAATATATCAAAGGACCAGATTTTCCAACAGGTGGTATCGTTGTAAATAAAGATGATCTACTTCATATCTATGAAACGGGTACAGGGAAAATCAAGGTGCGCGGGAAAGTGGAAGTAGAAGAAATGAAAGGCGGAAAGAAACGTCTTGTGATTTCAGAAATTCCATATACTATGATTGGCGCTGGTATTGGCAAGTTCTTAAATGATGTAGCAGGACTTGTAGAAAGCAAAAAGACAAATGATATTGTAGATATTTCTAATATGTCTTCGAAAGAAGGAATCCGCATTGTATTAGAACTTCGCAAAGATGCAGATGTGGAAAATCTGAAAAACATGTTATATAAGAAGACACGCCTGGAAGATACTTTTGGTGTGAACATGCTTGCAGTAGCAGATGGAAAACCAGAAACTATGGGATTAAAAACGATTATCGAACATCATGTAGATTTTCAGTTTGAACTTGCTACCCGCAAATACAAAACATTACTTGCAAAAGAAATGGACAAGAAGGAAATCCAAGAAGGATTGATCAAAGCTTGTGATGTGATTGATTTGATCATTGAAATTCTTCGAGGAAGCAAAAGTATCAAAGATGCAAAAGCATGTCTTACAAATGGAATTACAGAAAATATTAAATTCAAAACAAAGATTTCCCAAAAGATGGCATCTATGCTTCGCTTTACAGAACGTCAGGCAACTGCAATTTTGGAAATGCGCTTATACAAATTGATCGGCTTGGAAATCGAAGCGCTTCAATTAGAACATGAAACAACATTGAAGAATATTGCACGTTATGAAGAAATTTTGAATAACTACGATGCAATGGCAGAAGTGATCATGGATGATCTGGATCGTGTGAAAAAAGAATATGCGAGAAAGCGCCGTACGGCAGTGGAAAATGCGGAAGAAGCAGTTTTTGAAGAAAAGAAAATAGAGGAACAAGAAGTAATTCTTTTGATGGATCGCTTTGGATATACGAGAACAGTAGATGTTGCGACTTATGAAAGAAATAAAGAAGCAGCAGATTCAGAAAATAAGTATGTCGTTTCTTGCAAAAATACAGGTAAAGTCTGTATGTTTACTAACACAGGTAAGATGCACCAAGCGAAAGTCCTTGATATTCCACATGGTAAATTTCGCGATAAAGGAACCCCAATTGATAATGTAAGTAATTTTAATAGCAGCGATGAACAGATTGTATATATCTGTGATGAAAACCAATTCCGTATTGCCAAGTTGTTGTTTGCTACAAAACAAGGTGTTGTGAAGAAAGTAGACGGGAATGAATTTCTAGTTTCGAAGCGTACTGTGGCAGCAACAAAATTAGGAGAAGATGACGAACTGATCAGTGTACAAGTAGTGAACGACAATCACCATGTAGTGATACAGACGGAAAGTGGATATTTCTTGCGATTCCCTAGCAATGAAGTGTCAGAAATGAAGAAGACGGCAGCTGGTGTGAAAGGAATCAAATTGCAGAAGAATGATATTGTGGCGCAAGTGCATTTGTTTGAAGAAGGAACCGAGGCAAAAGTTATTTATAAAGAAAAAGAAGTTACATTGAACCGCTTGAAACTGGCTAGTAGAGGTGGCACAGGAACAAAATCGAGATTATAAGAAAAAACACTTGCATTTTGTAAAAGCGAGTGATATAGTAGTATAAGAAACATAAGGAAATCGGCAGAAGAGTGAACGCAACGTTCACTCTTCTTTGTTTGAATGACGATTTCGATGTGTCATTAGAAAGGAAGGTTTAACGTGTCTAAGAGAGAAGTATACGAACAAAAAACAGAAGAACTTTTATTGCCAATCGTGGAAAGTCATGGATTTGAATTGGTAGACGTTGAATATGTGAAAGAGGGAGGCAACTGGTATTTAAGAGCATATATTGATAAACCAGGTGGAATCGCAGTAGATGATTGCGAAGTAGTAAGCCGTGCATTTTCAGATATTTTAGATGAGAAAGATTATATTGATGACGCATATATTTTCGAAGTAAGTTCTCCAGGACTTGGAAGACCTTTAAAGAAAGAAAAAGATTTTGCAAGAAGTATTGGAGAAGAAGTAGAAATCCGTACGTATCGTGCAATCAATCGTCAAAAAGATTTCGTAGGAATTTTAAAAGCATACGATAAAGATACTGTTACGATTGAATACGAAGATGAAACAACAGAAGTATTTGATAGATGCGATATCGCATTGATTCGTTTGGCATTGGATTTTTAGATTTTAGGAGGAAATAATAAAATGGCTAAAGTGAACACAGAATTATTAGAAGCATTGACAATTCTTGAAAAAGAAAAAGAAATCAGCAAAGAAACATTATTAGAAGCGATTGAAAATTCATTGATCAACGCATGTAAAAACCATTTTGGAAAAGCAGACAATATTAAGGTAATCATGGATCGTGAAACTTGCGCATATTCTGTATATGCAGAAAAAACAGTTGTAGAAGAAGTAGAAGATAGCGTGTTAGAGATTAGTTTAGCAGATGCAAAAATGATCGATTCTAAATTTGAGTTAGGTGATATTGTTCAAATTCCAGTAGAATCAAAAGCATTTGGACGTATCGCAACACAAAACGCAAAGAACTTAATTCTTCAAAAAATCCGTGAAGAAGAAAGAAAAGTTGTTTATGATCAATACTTCGAAAAAGAAAAAGACATCGTAACAGGTATCGTTCAACGTTACGTTGGTAAAAATGTAAGTATTAATTTGGGAAAAGCAGATGCAATGCTTACAGAAAATGAACAAGTAAAAGGGGAAGTATTCCAACCAACAGAACGTATCAAACTTTATGTAGTAGAAGTGAAAAATACAACAAAAGGACCTAAGATTTTAGTATCTCGTACACATCCAGAGCTTGTAAAACGTTTATTTGAAGCAGAAGTAACTGAAGTAAAAGAAGGTATTGTAGAAATCAAGAGCATTTCAAGAGAAGCGGGTTCTCGTGCGAAAATTGCTGTATGGTCAAATGATCCAGATGTAGATCCAGTAGGTGCTTGCGTAGGTATGAATGGTGCAAGAGTAAATGCAATCGTAAATGAACTTCGTGGAGAAAAAATTGATATCATCAACTGGAGCGAAAACCCAGCAATCTTAATTGAAAATGCGTTAAGTCCAGCAAAGGTTATCTCAGTTGCAGCTGATCCAGATGAAAAGACAGCAAGTGTTATTGTACCAGATTACCAATTATCATTAGCAATTGGTAAAGAAGGACAAAATGCTAGATTAGCAGCTCGTCTTACAGGATACAAAATCGATATCAAGAGTGAATCACAAGCAATCGAAGCAGGGGATCTTCCAGCAAACTACATGGATTTAAATGAAATCGAAGTAGAAGAATAGTCAAGGAGTGATTTCGTGAGCATAAATAAAAAAATTCCTATGCGTAAATGCGTAGGATGTGGAGAAATGAAGAGTAAGAAAGAAATGATGCGTGTTTTAAAAACTTCGGACAATGAGTTTGTGTTAGACACAACAGGGAAGAAGAATGGACGCGGAGCTTATCTTTGTCCTTCCTGTGAATGCTTTGCAAAAGCAGTGAGATCAAAAGGATTGGAGCGCTCTTTCAAACAAGCAATTCCAAAGGAAGTTTATGATAAGCTAGAAAAGGAGTTGGAACAACTTGAAGTTAAGTAAAGCATTATCGCTCGTTAGTCTGGCAACAAAAGCAGGGAAGGTTGCAAGTGGCGAGTTTTGCACAGAAAAAGAAGTGAAATCTTTCCAAGCAGAACTCGTAATTGTTGCGGAAGACGCATCAGACAATACTAAGAAGAAATTTAAAAATATGTGTGAATTCTACGAGGTTCCAATTTATTTTTACGGAGACAAAGAAATGTTGGGCCATGCGATTGGAAAAGAATTCCGAGCAAGCATTGCGGTCACAGATCATGGGTTTGCAAAAGGGATCATGAAACATTTAGACGCAGAAGCACACAGTACAATTGCATAGAGGAGGTAGTTAGTAAATGACAAAAGTCCGAGTACATGAACTAGCAAAAACATTAAATAAATCAAACAAAGAAGTAATCGATTTCCTTAGAGAAAAAAATGTGGAAGTTTCAAGTCACATGAGTTCTCTAAGTGATGAACATGTTGAGATGGTTAAAAACAGATTTTCAGCAACAGCTGCGGAAAAAACAGACGAAAAGAAGAAAAACATCGTGCAAGTATTTAGACCACAAAACACTCGTCAAGGAAAGAAAACAGATCGTCCACAAGGACAAAGAAATGACCGTCCACAAGGAAATCATCAAGGACAACGTCGTGATGACAATCGTGGTGAAAGACGTCCAATGAATGGTACTCAAAGAGGAGAAAGACCAGCGAACAATAATGGTCCAAGAGGAGAACGTTCAGACAGACCAAACTTTAATAAACAAGATAGAACAGAACGCCCACAAGGACAAAGAAATAATAACCGTCCACAAGGCAATTTCCAAGGACAACGTCGTGATGACAATCGCAGCGAAAGACGCGATGATAACAGACGTGACGATAGAAGAAACGATAGAAGAGATAACAGAAGAAATGATGGACCATCTATTCCAGCTCCAATCGTTCCAGAACAAAAACAAACACGTCAAAAAGCAAAAGAAAACTACAAACAAAAAGATAAAGAAAAGAATTATCGCGATAATGAAGATGGAAAAGGCGGAAAAAATAAAAAAGGTGGAAAGAATATTCCATTACAACAAAAAAATCAGCCAAAACCAGTAGAAAAAGTGGAAGAAAAAATCAAAATGATTACAATTCCAGAAGTACTTACAATTAAAGAACTTGCAGATCATATGAAGATCCAACCATCTGTAATCGTTAAAAAATTATTTATGCAAGGGAAAATCGTTACATTAAATCAAGAAGTTGATTTTGAAACAGCAGAAGAAATTGCAATGGAATTTGAAGTACTTTGTGAAAAAGAAGAAGTAGTGGATGTAATTGAAGAATTATTAAGAGAAGAAGAAGAGGACGAAAGCAAAATGAAAAAACGTCCACCAGTTGTATGTGTTATGGGACACGTTGACCATGGGAAAACTTCTCTTCTAGATGCAATCCGTAATACAAGAGTTACAACAGGGGAAGCTGGTGGTATTACACAACATATCGGTGCTTATGTAGCAGAAGTAAATGGAGAAAAAATCACATTCTTAGATACACCAGGACATGAGGCGTTTACAGCAATGCGTATGCGTGGTGCGAGTTCAACAGATATTGCAATCTTAGTAGTTGCAGCAGATGATGGTGTAATGCCACAAACAGTAGAAGCAATCAGTCATGCAAAAGCAGCTGGTATCGAAATTATTGTTGCTGTAAACAAGATTGACAAACCAAGTGCAAATATTGAAAGAGTAAAACAAGAACTTACTGAATACGAATTGATCGCAGAAGACTGGGGTGGCAGCACAATCTTCGTACCAGTATCAGCTAAGACAGGAGAAGGTATTGAAGAATTGATGGAAATGATCCTTTTAACAGCAGAAGTTGCTGAATTAAAGGCAAATCCAAACCGTCGTGCAAGAGGTATCGTGATCGAAGCAGAATTAGATAAAGGAAAAGGTCCTGTTGCTACTGTATTAGTGCAAAAAGGTACACTTCGTGTAGGAGACCCTATCGCAGCTGGTTCCGCTTATGGTAAAGTAAGAGCTATGATGGATGATAAGGGACGCAGAGTAAAAGAAGCTGGTCCATCTACACCGGTAGAAATCTTAGGATTAAATGATGTACCAAATGCAGGGGAAGTATTTGTTGGATGCGGAAATGATAAAGATGCAAGAAGTTTTGCAGAAACATTTATCGCTCAAAACAAAGCAAAATTAATTGACGAAACAAAGCAACAAATGTCATTAGACGATTTGTTCAGTCAAATTCAAGCTGGTAACTTAAAAGAACTTGGAATCATTGTAAAAGCTGACGTACAAGGTTCAGTAGAAGCTGTAAAACAAAGCTTATTGAAACTTTCAAATGATGAAGTAGTAGTTAAGATCATTCATGGTGGTGTTGGTGCGATCAATGAATCAGACGTTACACTTGCATCTACATCAAATGCAATTATTATCGGATTTAATGTTCGTCCAGATGCAACAGCTAAAGAAACAGCAGAACGTGAAGGCGTAGACATGAGATTATATCGTGTTATCTACCAAGCAATCGAAGATGTGCAAGCAGCTATGAAGGGTATGTTGGACCCAGTATTTGAAGAAAAAGTATTAGGTCACGCTGAAGTTCGTCAAACATTCAAAGCTTCTGGTGTAGGTACAATTGCAGGTTCTTATGTATTAGATGGTACATTTGAACGAGGATGTTCAGCTCGTATCATTCGTGATGGAGTTGTAATCTTTGATGGACCACTTGCTTCTCTTAAACGATTCAAAGATGATGTGAAAGAAGTAAGAGCTGGTTACGAATGTGGTTTCGTATTTGAAAAATTCAATGATGTAAAAGAACTTGACCAAGTAGAAGCTTATAAGATGGTAGAAGTGCCTCGATAAGAGACTAATGGAGGATTTGATTTGAGAAAGAATAGCATTAAAAATACAAGAGTCAATGGTGAAGTACAGAGAGAATTAAGCAACATTATTCGTGGGGGGATCAAAGACCCACGAGTTGCGCCTATGACTTCCGTAGTAGCGGTAGAAGTAGCACCAGACTTAAAAACTTGTAAAGCATATATTAGTGTTTTGGGTGATGAAAAAGCACAAGCAGATACTGTAAAAGGTCTTCAAAGTGCAGAAGGATTCATCCGTCGTGAACTAGCTAGAAAATTAAATATGCGTAACACACCAGAAATTAAATTTGTTATGGATCAATCCATCGCGTATGGTGTGGCGATGTCGAAAAAGATTGACGATGTAACAAAAGATATCAAAAATGAGGATGAATAATATGTTGGATCGAGCTTTGAAAAATGTGAAAACAGTTGCCATTGGTGGTCATGTTAGACCAGATGGGGACTGTACTGGCTCAGTGATGGGATTATACCAATACATGCAAACATGTTATCCAGAAATAGCAGTGGATGTGTATTTGGAAGAAATTCCGGAGAGCTTTCAAACAATGATAAAAGCTACGAAAGACATTATCCATGAGATCGCTGATGAGAAATCGTATGATTTATTTATCGCATTAGATTGTGGAGATGCAGGACGCCTTGGTTTTTCAAGCGTCCTGTTTCAGAATGCAAAGAAAACGCTTTGCATTGACCATCACATCAGCAATATGTCTTTTGCAGATGAAAATTATATTGTGCCTGAAGCAAGTTCAACGTCAGAGCTTGTATATGGTTTGCTTGATGCAGATAAGATTACGACAGAAGTGGCAGAATGTCTTTTTCTTGGAATTGTTCATGACACAGGTGTGTTCCAATATTCTTGCACATCACCGGAAACTATGGAAGTTGCTGCAGACTTAATGCGAAAAGGAGTTCGTGCACCGGAAATTATTGATAAAACTTTTTATGAAAAAACATATGAGCAAAATAAGGTGTTAGGAAAGGCATTAGTTGACAGCGAACTGTTCTTAGATGGCAGATGTATTGTGTCTTATGTGACACAGGAAACAATGCAAACATATGGAATCGGACCAAAAGATCTGGATGGCATTGTAAGTCAGCTTCGTGTTACAAAAGGTGTAGAAGTTGCAATATTCTTGTATGAATTGGACACAAAAGAATATAAAGTGAGTCTTCGTGCTTCTGGAGATGTGAATGTAAGTACAGTCGCATCTCATTTTGGCGGTGGCGGTCATGTGAAAGCAGCTGGTGTAACAATGCAGGGGACTGTTCGTGAAATCGTGGCACAGATTATAGAACAGATCCGTATACAAATGTAGGAGTAGTTATGATACACGGAGTTATTAATATAAGAAAAGAAAAAGGATTTACATCTCACGATGTAGTTGCAAAACTTCGTGGGATAGTAGGGCAAAAGAAAATCGGTCATACAGGCACATTAGATCCTGATGCAACAGGGGTGCTTCCTGTGTGCTTCGGAAAAGCCACAAAATTGTGTGATATGTTGACAGATAAGAATAAGACATATGAAACAGTATTGCTTTTAGGAAAGACAACAGATACACAAGATATTTCAGGAACTGTGTTGGAAGAAAAAAGTACGGAAGAAATTAAAGAAACAGATGTTGTTGCAGTTATAGAATCTTTTGTAGGATCCTATGACCAGATTCCTCCAATGTATTCAGCTTTGAAGGTGAATGGAAAAAAACTGTATGAGCTTGCTAGAGAAGGGATTGTAATTGAACGAAAAGCAAGACATGTAGAAATTTTCGAGATCAATGTGAAAGAAATTGCACTGCCACGCGTTCGAATGGAAGTATCATGCTCTAAAGGGACTTATATTCGTACACTATGTCAGGACATTGGAGAAAAGCTTGGATGCGGTGGCTGTATGGAAGAATTGATTCGTACAAGAGTAAGCCGGTTTGTGTTAGAAGAAAGTTATTCTTTAGAAGAAGTACAATCGCTGAAAAACGAAGGAAGATTAGAAGAAATCCTGGTTCCAATTGATGAAATGTTTTCTGACTATGAAGCGGTAGTTTTGAAAGACGAATATGTTTCGTTTGCATATAATGGAAATTTCTTTTTGCCAAAGCATATAGACAAAAAAATAAAATTGCAGGATAAGATGAAAGTACGTGTATATAATTCACAAAAGCAATTTATTGCAATTTACGAATTTCAGGAAGATAAAGGGTTGTTCAAGCTACAAAAAATGTTTTTTGATAGAGGAAATTAAATGCAATATATTAGAGGACTGGAAGCATATCAAGAATCACGCAATTCAGCAATTACATTAGGGAAATTTGATGGTCTGCATCAGGGACATGAACTTTTGATTTCACGTATTGTAGAACATCAGCAAAAAGATAATGTTGTAGGGATTGTGTTTGCTTTTGATATGAAACAAAAAGGATATCAAAACCTACTTACAAACGAAGAAAAAGCAGAAAAACTAAATGGACGAATCCAGTATTTCATTGATTGTCCATTTACAAAGGAAATTTCTGAAATAGAGGCGGAAGCATTTATCTCAGAAATCTTAGTTGGAAAATTTCATGCAAAATATATTGTGGTCGGAAAAGATTTTCGATTTGGACATAAAGCGCAGGGGAATTACCAATTATTAGAACGATATGCAGCACAGTATGATTATCAAGTAGAAGTAGTAGAAAAAATGTGCTATAAAGGTCGTGAAATCAGCAGTACTTATATACGCGAAGAATTTTCAAAAGGAAATTATGCGCTTGTAGATAAGTTATTAGGTTATTCGTATTGTGATACACATAAAAATCTACAATAATAATAAAAAAATATTTTGACAATATAGATGAGTTATGGTATTATATGTGAGTATGAGAGCCGGTGTTCGGTAATTGGATACTCCAGCCGTTACTTAATGCTAGGCGTTATTATAAGAAAAATAGGAGGAAACAAAAAATGATTTCTAAAGAAAAGAAACAAGCAATCATGGCAGAATATGCTAGAACAGAAGGCGACACAGGATCTCCAGAAGTTCAAGTAGCTGTATTAACAGCAAGAATTAACGAATTAACAGATCACTTTAAAGCAAATCCAAAGGATCACCACTCAAGAAGAGGTCTTCTTAAAATGGTAGGTCAAAGAAGAGGCTTATTAGCTTACTTAAAGAAAACAGATATCGAAAGATACCGTTCATTAATCGAAAGATTAGGATTAAGAAAATAATTTAAAGTTATCAAACAAAATACAGACACACAACACAACAACAACGAGAAGCAGAATGATATCTGCTTCTTTTTTTATGTTAAAAGAAAGTAGTCTTGCTATTTCTGTTGTAACGTGATAAAGTGAAGCATAGGCTTTACGAAGGGAGAAACATAAAATGAAGAAAGTACCTTTTGTTACAAAAGAAAAATTAGATGAAATTATAAAAGAATATCCAACACCATTTCATTTATATGATGAAAAAGGGATTCGGGCAAATGCGAAAGCGTTAAAAGAAGCATTTGCATGGAATCCAGGATTTAAAGAATATTTTGCAGTAAAGGCAACACCAAATCCATATTTGATCCAGATTTTAAGGGAATATGGTTGCGGATGCGACTGTTCTTCTTATACAGAGCTGATGTTATCGGAAGCGATTGGAGCATTAGGAGACGAT
>CAYTRJ010000061.1:0-10616 GCA_964440185.1 uncultured Faecalimonas sp.
TAAGTGCAGAGCTACTGGAACAGTAATGTTAAGTTCTTGTAACATTCCATTTACAATAAAAACCACTGTTTTCAAGCCAGCCATATATTTTCCTGCACCTTCTGAAACACCAAGGATAACTGGTGAGTTGTTTTCTTGTGCTGTTAATAAAACTGCTTTTGTCCATTCTAAGTTATTGATATTAAATTGCCCTACTGCATAGTGACCTGCTTTTGCTTTTTGAAGCATTTCTTTTGCTGATACTAACATAGTCTAATCCTCCCTAAAATTCATATTATCAATATGTTCATTATAAACACTTTTGCCAATTAATGCAATGGAAGAATTTCATCCCATGATATTTCATCTTCTTCCTTTTCTTCTACCATAATTTCCAATGCTTGTTTGCGATTTGATATTCGGACCACATCATGCGCCCCACCAAATTCGCCGTCCAATGTCCAAGGAATCTCCTCCTGAGACTCTAACAAAAGCCCTTTTGTCTTAAAGGTATACATATGTCTAGTGTCAAAGCTTTCTATCAGTAATGCTGCAATAATTTCCTGAAGTTCGATAATATTTTTTGGTTTTTTGATCAAAGTAACTTCAAACTCCCCGTCGTCAAACTTCACATCTTTTCCCATGATCCTTCTGAATCCAGCCACAGATTTGGAATTACTGATCATTCCAATCATAAATTCATCTTCAATTACAGTTTCACCTGAAGTCACTTTGATATGATAAGATGGAATACTTGTCAGACGTTTTGCTCCTTCTAAAACATACGCTGCATGTCCTATCACGTTTTTCAGTTTTTGGTCTGTTTGATAAGACACATCTGTGAACAGACCAAATGCTGCAATATACACAAAGATATCATGATTAAATTTCCCAACATCACAAGCAAATGGAACTCCATTCACACACGTATCTGCCGCATCTAAAATGTCTCGCGAAATATGAAGACTGCTTGCAAAATCATTGGTTGTCCCTGTAGGAATATATCCGATTGGGATGCGTTCTTCTTTCTTGTGCTTCATCATACCTGTTACAACTTCGTCTAAAGTTCCATCTCCGCCACTGCAAACCACAAGATCATATTTTTCTTTCATGCGTGCAATTTTTTTGTAGCCATCTCGATAACTTTGTGTTGGATATGTGACTACTTCATAGCCTGCCTTTACAAAAATATCAATAACATCTGAGAGTTTTGGTTTTAAACTTCCCTTTCCTGCATTTGGATTATATACAAATAACATTTTTTTCATATTTATAACTCCTTATACTCAAAAAGAGCATACGAATATGCTCTTTTGCAACCTCTTATTGTTCCATTAAATATGCTTGGATCTCTGTTGCTGCTTCTTCTTCATCAGAACCTTCTGTTACAACAGTCACTGCGTCACCACTGCATACACTAAGTGACATCATTCCCATAATGCTCTTCGCATTAATCTTCTTTGTTCCCACTTCAATATGTACTGTACTTGCAAATTGGCTTGCTTTTTGTACAAGCATCGCGATCGGACGTGCTTCTAATCCATCTTCACGTTGAATTGTAACTTCTCTTCTTACCATTTTTCTTCCTCCTTATTTGCTCTTATCTTTTCTGCTATCTCACTAATTTTTCTCAATCTATGACTTACTCCAGATTTTCCAATTGGTACTTGTAATAATGTTCCTAATTCTTTTAAACTTGCATTTGGATGTGCTAATCGCAATTCCGCAATCTCTATTAAACCTTCTGGTAATTTTTTTAATCCGATCGTATTCTGAATATATCTAATATCTTCTGCTTGTTTAACAGCCGCTGATACTGTCTTATGAATATTAGCAGTTTCGCAATTCACTTGACGATTCACAGAATTTCTCATTTCTTTCAAAATGCGGATATTCTCAAATTCCATAAGTGCAATCGGCGCTTCCATAATATTCATCAAATCTACGATCTGTGAACCTTCTTTCAAATAAACCACATGTGATTTCTTTCGAAGAATCATCTTTGCATCTAATCCAAAACTATTAATGATCGTTTGGATCTGTTCTGCCTTCTTCTTTCCTGCACATACGATTTCAAAATGATACGACTTTTCTGGATTACTGATAGATCCTGCTGCCAAAAACGCACCTCTGATATAAGCTCGCTTGCAGCACATCTGCTGTACTACCAAATTTTCACCAATCTCACCATAATCATCAATCAGTTTCGAGGCTTGCAGTACTCGCATTGCATCCTCATGCTGTTTGATCACAATCGTATATGCAATATTTCCTTTGCTTCTATTTCTTGAAACAAAAGTTTCAGTATTTATATTAAAGGTTTTTTGTATTAAAGTAAAGTACTTTCTCGCTACCGCCACATTTTCTGTATGGACTTTAATCGAATAGCGGTCTCGACTATCGATCAAAACTCTCCCACACATACTGGTAATTGCTGATATTTCCGCAATCTGGCAATGTCTCGCATCATTCCAGTTTTTCGAAAGTTCTTCCTTTACTTTTCCTGAAAATGTTAATTCCTGTTTCTTATTATTTTTTTCTTTTTCCATCTTTCTCTATATCTCTATGTTCCACCTTAATACCAAATCCATCTTCTGCATTCAGCTTTTCATAAAGAGCATTTGCAATCGTCACAGAACGATGTTTTCCACCAGTGCATCCAATCGCTACCACTAATTGATGCTTTCCTTCTGCTATATAATTTGGTATCAAGAATCTAACCATGTCTTCTAACTTATCTAAGAACAGTCCTGACTGGTCTGACTGCATTACGAAGTCTTGCACCTCTTTGTCATTTCCCGTCTTATAACGCATTTCTTCTATATAATATGGATTTGGTAAGAAACGCACATCAAACACAAGATCTGCATCTGTCGGAATTCCATATTTAAAACCAAATGATAATACAGTTACATAAATATTTTGATAATTCTTTTCTTGTACAAATATACGCTGCAACTCTGCTTGTAATTCCCGTGTTAACATTTGACTTGTATCTATAACATAATCTGCATGTTTGTGCAAGATTGCTAATTCTTCACGCTCTTTTGTGATTCCTTGATCCAAACGACCACTTTCAGCTAACGGATGTATTCTTCTTGTTTCTTTGTAACGTTTGATCAGCACTTCATTTTGTGCATCCAAAAATAAAATTTCATAATTTTTTCCCGTAGCATTTAAATCTTCCAATACTTTTTCCAAATGTTTTTCTTTTTTGGCACTTCGGATATCAATTCCCAAAGCAATTTTATCAATCTCCATATGTTGTCCATCTGCAAGCTCTGCCATCTTTGACACAAGTGGAACCGGTAGATTATCTACGCAAAAATACCCTGCATCCTCTAGCATCTTAAGTGCTGTACTTTTTCCTGCGCCTGACATTCCTGTCACAACTAAAAATCGCATTTTAAAATTCTCCTATACGCTTCACTTCTGGTTCTAAAACAACTCCAAATTCTTTCTCAACTTTTTGTGATACTTGTTCCATCAAAGACACAATGTCTGCTGCAGTAGCATTTTCTTTATTGATCACAAATCCACAATGTTTTTCTGAAACTTGTGCTCCACCTACCTGGAATCCACAAAGTCCTGCATCTTGAATCAATTTCCCTGCAAAATATCCTTCTGGACGCTTAAAAGTACTTCCTGCACTTGGATATTCCAATGGCTGCTTTTCAATACGGCGACCTTTCAGATCATCCATCACACTACGAATTTCTTCTTTAATACCTTTTTGCAATTGAAAACAAGCACCCAGCACAATATAATTTTTCTTTGCAATCACGCTTGTTCGGTATCCTAATTCCAATTCATTCTTAGAAAGTTCTTTTACTTCTCCCTCTTCTGTAAGAACAGTTGCACATTGAATAATATCTTTCATTTCTCCGCCGTAAGCACCTGCATTCATAACCACAGCGCCACCTACAGTCCCTGGAATTCCTGCTGCAAATTCAAATCCTGTAAGTTCCGCTTCTAATGCTGCATGGCCAACTTTCGAAAGCAATGCCCCTGCCTGAGCTGTCACAGTATTTCCTGTTACTTCAATTTGATTCATTTCTTTATAAATCTGAATCACAACACCACGAAAGCCTTTATCACCTACCAAAAGATTGCTACCATTTCCTAAAATATAATAAGGAATATGATTTTCCTTACAACATGCAAGGATTCCTTTCACTTCCGATATACTATTTGGCATTACAAAATAATCTGCATTTCCTCCAACGCGAAATGTTATGTGCTTCTTCATTGGTTCTTCTTGTAATACTCTATCTTTATCTATTACTGTAATTAATTTATCATAAAAGTTTACGCCCATCTCGTACACTCCATATCTATTTCTACTTATTTAATAATATTCCGACTCTCATCATACAACAAACTTTATATAAATTCAACGTCGACTTGCAAATTTGAGTGAAATACGATATAGTATTCTAGATACATTTTAATAAAAAAAGGAGTGACAAAAGACGTGGACACGAGTGCCGTCATACAAATTATCGTATTAATTATTTTATTAGCGTTATCTGCATTTTTCTCTTCTGCAGAAACTAGCTTGACAACTGTCAACAAAATCAAAATGCGTTCTTTAGCAGAGGAAGGGAACAAGAGAGCTCAGATGGTCATGAAGATTACCGACAATTCCGCTAAAATGTTGAGCGCAATTCTTATTGGAAACAATATTGTGAACTTATCCGCTTCTTCATTGACAACAACTATTGCCTTAAGTTTAGGAGCCGGAACTGCAGTTGCGATTGCAACAGGACTCATTACAATCCTGATTTTAATCTTTGGAGAAATTACCCCTAAGACAGTTGCAACATTACATTCCGAAAAGATTGCATTGATTTATGCATATCCAATCAACTTTATTATGATTATCATTACTCCAATCAGCGTTGTTGTTAATGCATTATCTAGAGGAATCCTTTTCTTACTTCGCATAGATCCAAACGCCAAAGCGAATGCTATGACAGAAAATGAACTTCGTACAATTGTAGATGTTAGTCACGAAGATGGTGTGATCGAATCCGAAGAAAAAGAAATGATTTATAATGTATTCGATTTAGGTGAGGCAAAAGCCAAAGATGTTATGGTTCCTAGAGTCCATGTAATCTTTGCAGATGTAGACAGTTCTTATGCAGAGTTACTTGAAATTTTCCGCGAGAACAAATTCACACGTCTCCCTGTTTTTGAAGAAACAACAGACAATGTTATTGGTACTATCAATATGAAGGACTTACTCTTATTTGACAACAAAAAAGAATTCAAGATTCGAGACATCCTTCGTGAAGCATATTTCACTTATGAACATAAAAGTATTTCAGAACTTCTTGTAGAAATGAGACAGGCATCTCTAAATATTGCCATTGTTTTAGATGAGTACGGAGATACCGCCGGTCTTATTACATTGGAAGATATTTTAGAAGAAATCGTTGGAGAAATCCATGATGAATATGATGAAAACGAAGAAGAATTTTTCAAAGAAATCAACCCACTAGAATTTGTTGTAGAAGGTTCAATGAATTTGGATGACTTAAATGACCACATTGACCTTGGATTGACTTCAGAAGATTATGATTCTCTCGGTGGTTATATTATCGAACATTTAGATCGTCTTCCTGACGAAAAAGATGAATTAATTACAGAATCCGGTGTACGTATCGTAGTAGATACGCTAGACAAGAACCGTGTTGAAAAAGTACATCTCTATTTGCCAGAAGATTTTTACGAAGAAGAATCTGAAAAAGAATAACAAAAAAACCTGCAGCTTACGAAAAACTGCAGGTTTTTATTTTGTTCTTATTCGTTGATCACAACACCTTTTTGTAACATTACGTTTGCATATATTGCTGTTTCACCTGTAGCAATGATGCAGTATACTTCTTTTGCTTCATCATAGAATGCAAATCTTTCAATATTTCCTACTGCTTCTGCCCCACGTTCGTCATATTTTGCAACGATTTCTTTGTATGTATCCCAAATTGGAGTTTCTACTTTTCCAACATCTCCTGGCATTAATTCCATTAAGTTTACTGGTTTTTCCACATATGTATCAAGTGGAAATACTTTTAAGATTGCATCAAGGATTTCTGGCACTCCATGTCCATCCATACGAATTGTGATTGCATTTTTTCCCATAGATTCTGTTGGGAAGTTTCCGTCAGCAATTACTAATCTATCACTATGTCCCATTTCGCATAATACTTTTAATAATTCTGGTGATAAAATTGAAGGGATTCCTTTTAACATAATTTTGTCTCCTTTATAATGACGGGCGACAAATAAATTTGCCGCCCTGTAATTTGTTTCTTATTTGTAGAATGGTCCGTATGCTGCGCATGCTCTGTAATCAGCAGATTCTTTATCCATTCCAAATGCATTCCATGCAGATGGTCTGAAGATTTCTTCTTCTGGTACGTTGTGCATACATACTGGAATTCTAAGCATAGAGCACATTGTGATTAAGTCAGCACCGATGTGTCCGTATGAAATTGCACCGTGGTTAGCGCCCCAGTTATTCATTACTTCGTAAGCTGTCTTGAAGTAGCTTCCTTCTTTATGATCACATCTTGGAGCAAACCATGTACATGGCCATGTGTAGTCTGTACGTTTCCATAATACATCTGATACTTCATCTGGTAATGCAACTGTCCATCCTTCAGCAATTTGAAGAACTGGTCCTAATCCTTTCACAAGGTTAAGTCTGATCATTGTAGCTGGCATTTCTGCTCTTGTTAAGAAACGAGAAGAATATCCGCCACCACGGAAGTATCCGTTATCAGCTGCGTTCCATGTTGTAGCTGCCATAACTGCATCTTGGTCAGCTTCTGTCATTTCATACCATGGTTTCATAACACCGTTTCCGTTTTCGTCTTTTACTTCACCACAAGCGTCAAGACAGCAAGCTCCAGAGTTGATTAAGTGGATTACACCATCAGAATCTTTTGCTTTTCCTTCTACTTCGTATCCTGTTACTCTCTTAATAGCATCTCCACTCCAGTATGTACGAACATCTGCAAACATTTGAGCTCTGTTTGTTAAGAGTTTCATGAATAACATACCAAGACCGTTTAATACGTCGTTTTCTGTTGCAAGGATGTATGGTTCTCTTGCTCCGTTCCAGTCAAATGATGTGTTAAGTACTGCTTCTGCAAAGTCTCCATTTGGATAGAAGTCTGTCCATTGTCTTTGTCCTTGGAAACCAGCTGCAATTGCATTATGTCCAACCGCTTCTTCTTCGCATCCTTCTGGAAGAGTTTTGCATCCATTCATCATTTCTTGAATGATAACTGCCATTTTTACTACGAATTCGAATTGTTCTTCTTTTACTTCATCGCTCTTTCTTACGAAGTCTGGGTTCTTATCGAAACCAATTTTACATTTTTCTTTAGCCCATGCTAAAGCTTTTTGATATTCTGCTTCGTCATAGATACCTTCTGTCATACGACGGATGATTTCTACTTCGTCAACTGATTCTACACGCATTCCTAAGTAGCTTTCTAAGAAATCAGAGTCAATGATCGATCCACCAATACCCATACAGATAGAACCGATTTGTAAGTATGATTTTCCTCTCATTGATGCTGCTGCAACAGCTGCGCGTCCAAATCTTAATAATTTTGCTTCAACGTCTGCTGGAATTGTTCCATCATCAATATCTTGTACGTCATGTCCATAAATACCGAATGCTGGTAATCCTTTTTGTGCATGTGTAGCAAGAACTGATGCTAAGTATACAGCACCTGGTCTTTCTGTTTTATTGCATCCCCAAACAGCTTTGATTGTTGTTGGGTCCATATCCATTGTTTCTGATCCATAGCACCAGCATGGTGTTACTGTAAGAGTGATTGCAACGCCTTCTCTTCTGAATTTTTCTTCACAAGCTGCAGCTTCTGCAACACGTCCAATTGTTGTATCAGCGATAACAACTTTAACTGGTTCTCCATTAGAATATTTAAGATTTTTTTCGAAGAGTTCTTTTGCTGCTTGAGCCATAGCCATTGTTTGTTCTTCAAGGCTTTCACGTACTTTTAAAGGTCCTCTTCTTCCGTCGATAGTTGGTCTGATACCAATTGCTGGGTAACCGCCGATTAATCTGCTTTCTGCCATTTTAAAATTCCTCCTTGATTATTGAATAATTGTTTTAAATTTCGCATATGCTTCTTCCCATTTTTCCTGATCTTGTGGGAAATATTCATATGTATTTTCTGAATTAGCAATGATTTGACGAGCTTCTTTAATATCTTTGATTTCGCCAAGAGCCATCAATTGTACTGCAATGTTTCCTAAAGCTGTTGCTTCTACTGGACCTGCTACTACTTTACGTCCACTTGCACTTGCAGTCATCTGACAAAGGAGTTTACTTTGAATTCCTCCTCCGATCATATTAATTGTATTGAATTTTTTACCTGTGCATACTTCAATTTGTTCCAATGTATAACGATACTTCATCGCCAAACTTTGGTTGATACAGCACATGATATCGCCGATTGTTTCTGGAACTTTTTGTCCTGTTCTTTCACAGAATGCGCGAATCCTTCCAGGAATATCTCCTGTTGTATTAAATTCTGGTGAATCCGGATCAATAAAGCTTTGGAATGGTTCTGCTTTTTGAGCCATTTGTTCTAATTCACCAAATCCATATTCTTGTCCTTCGCGAATCCATTGTCTTCTGCTTTCTTGTGCAAGCCACAAACCGATGATGTTCTTCAAGAAGTTAAATGTTCCTGCATGTCCACCTTCGTTACTTACATTTAATTCGAATGATTCTTTACCAATTACAGGTTCTTTTAATTCTGTACCGAACAAGCTCCATGTACCACAACTAATAAAGATAAAGTCATCTTCTTGTGTTGGTACAGCAACAACAGCACTTTGTGTATCATGGCTTGCTACTGCAACAACTTTTGCTGGTTCAATACCTAATTCATCACAAATCTTTTCACTGATATTTCCAACTACTGTACCACTTGGTACGATCTCTGGGAAAATCTTCTTAGGAATAGTAAGTGTATCCATGATCTTATCTGACCACACTTTATTTCTAGTATCCATAAGTTGTGTTGTTGTAGCCATTGTATATTCGGCTTTCTTTTCTCCTGTAAGGAAATAGTTGAATAAATCTGGTGTTAATAATAATTTATCAGCTCTTTCAAGCAACCAAGGTCTATCTTGAACTAATGAATACAATTGGAAAATTGTATTAAAGTTTTCAAATTGTACTCCTGTAAGATCATACAATTCATCTTTAGGGAATACTTTAAATACTTCTTCTTGTTTACCTAATGTTCTATCATCTCTGTAATGAACAGCACTTTCTAATAATGCACCATGTTCATCTAGTAAACCAAAGTCTACCCCCCAAGTATCAATTCCTAAGCTTGCAAAACCACCCTTTTGTTTTGCTTTGATAATACCTTGTTTGATTTCAAAAAATTGTCTTAATGTATCCCAGTGCATTGTGTTACCAAGAAATACTGGGTCATTTGAAAATCTATGTACTTCTTCCATCACAATCTTTCCGTCTTCTAATCTTGCTAAGATTGCTCTACCACTTGAAGCACCAAAATCAAATGCGAGAACTTGTTTTTTTTGTTCGTTCAAAGCTGCTCCTCCTTCCGATGTTATCTCTAACATTTCCGTTATTTTTATTTTAACATTGTATTTCCTGTTTTACTAGTGTTATAATAGAAAAAAATATAACAATATTCACTTTTAAGGAGTCTTATGCATTACATTAATTATCGTGAAACAAAACAGCGTGGTACTGTAGATTTTCCAATCGAATTTCACCATGTATCACCTTCTCACCCACAGCATTCAATGCCTATTCACTGGCATGTAGAATTTGAACTTATACGAGTTCTCCAAGGGAATCTTTTGTTAAAAATAGACGAACAAGAATTAGAACTTTCCGAAAGTTCCGTCGTTTTTATACCTGCCGGTGCTGTCCACGCAGGTGTTCCTGAAAATAATTGTGTCTATGAATGCATTGTTTGGGACATGAATATGATGATGGGAAAATCGGATTCCTGCAATAAATTTGTTCGAAAAATTTCAAATCAGGAGGTTGAGCTCAAATCAAACATTCTGAATTTATGTAACAATATACACCAAATCGCTTGGAAATTATTCGACACATTTTCTCAGAAACGCGCCGGATACGAATTAGTTATTCAAGGAGCTTTGTATCAATTGATCGGCGAAGTTTTTATACAGGAATACTATTCTGAAGTTTCCTCACATACACCTCGCGATTTAAAACGTATCGTGCAGCTAAAACATGTATTAGAATTTATCGAAAACTCTTATACCAACCCAATAACTTTACAAGACATTGCATCCAGCGTAAATATGTCACCCAAATATTTTTGTCGTTTTTTTCAAGAGATGACACACCGCACTCCTATCGATTACCTTAACTACTATCGTATTGAGCGCGCATGTTATGAGTTACTGACAACCGATCAATCTATTACTGAAGTTGCTTATAGTTGTGGATTTAATGATCTTAGTTACTTTATAAAAACATTTAAAAAATACAAAGGAATTACTCCAAAAAAATATTCAAAATAAAGGCTCTAAAATAAATGTTGGGGTGGATGATTTTAAATAATCATCTACTTCAGCAT
>CAYTRJ010000062.1:0-10522 GCA_964440185.1 uncultured Faecalimonas sp.
AAGCGGTGTTCCCTGTAATGTCTGAGCATAAATAAATACACTTGTAGTTTCAAGAATGATTACTTCTGTGAGTGATGTATCCTCCAGACCACTGATTTCACCTGCCGTTTTCATAAAAGCATGCGACATAGAATGAAGCAGACCGAATACATTCTTGGTTATCTTTTCTCCTTCATCTACTCCACTGAAAATGTTTACGAGGTCACTATGTACATTTTCTGCAAACCACTCTTTTACAGCCACTTCATCTTCGATATCCGGCATCTGTGACTCTTCAATTACTTCATTTTTCAAAAGCCATTGCAAGATCTTTACCCTGTCAATCTCAAACAGGATTCCCTCTGTCTCTAGCTTTGCTCCATATACAAGAGATGAATTATCCTTGTATTTGTTGAACGCCACAAGCTTAAGTCTCTTCTTCGCCTGTGCAGGATCTGATACTTTTCTTGAATAACCATATGTGCAATTAATTATTTCGATATCACAGGACACCTGCATCGATGCGATACCCATCCTGCGATTCAACTCCAAAATGTCATCTTCTGAATCTATAAAATCCATGGAAAGCTGCTTGCTAATGGAATCCTCCAGCGTCAAAATCTTCGATGCATATTTCAGCGTATTGTACTGCATAAGCTTAAACGCAAAATTCTCTATCCATCTTCCGTAAGCACTCTCATCTGCTTTTTTCTTCTTTACAAAGAACTGATCACAAGCATTAATATATGGTTCAACAGAAAGAGCATTTTCTGTGGTTATGGAAACCATATTGCTGATCATGGCATCCCGCATAGCCTCAGGCATCTGCCCACTATCTATCATTCTTTGAATAATCTGTTCTGCTTCCTTTCTTTTCGCATCATTCGTATTCTGCTCACTGAAAGCAAGTGCCGGATTATCAAGTATTTCTACAAATTGATCCTGCGTCAGTTTATTAAACCATTTCGCCACCAAAACTTTCTGGGCATTCAGTCCCTTTTCAAAGAACTCTCCATTTCTCCTGTCCGCAACATTTATAATCTTCAGAGAAAATGGCTTATAATTTCTGGTAGACTCTGCGTTGTCCAGCGTAAGTCGGGCGTTACAGTTTGGACATGATATCGACAATTCCGTTCTTCTTTCCCCTAACTCCATGACAGCTACCATACGGTATGGGTTTTCGTTTGGAAGATATTTCATCTTGCGATACCCTCCCGCAACATAAGGTATTTTCACAGGCTCTGCATGACCACACTCACAGGCATATACCATCTGCAGCTGCTTAAGAATGGAACCACAAGTCGGACATTTCCACTTCATGTGATCTATATCATCCGAGTTCCTTTTCTGAATAACCTCATGACAAGAATTACAGTAAAACACAAGCGGCGATTTCACTCCCACGATGTCCTCAGCAGTATCATTCATTGCCGGCTCGACAATCGTATAACTGTGAACATTTTCATCAATATTAAATGACGATATATCTCCGCCTCTGTTTCCGAACAGGCGAACCTGCCTCTTGATTTCTCCTTCTATAAAGGACTGATATATATCATCCATCCTACGATAATTCCAGCCTTTTATCTCTGCCGTTACACTAGAACCATCTCCCCGGCTTGCAACCCACATATTGGGAAGGAAACTGTATACAGCCTGGCTTTTACTTCTTGTCATTTTCATGCTCATTTGTATATTCCTCCCATTAATCTATTCTGATAGAAACCTGTTCTTCAGTATCCCTTAGACTTCGCATTGGTGCCCTATTACCATGTGAATATCTCGCAATTCCATTTGAAAGAAACTCATTCGGTCTAGGAGTATATGTTTTCAGTCCATTACAGATATTTAAGACCTCATCCGTGATCGCTTCTCTATACGCTTCCGACATTTTCTCACTGTCATTGCATCCATAAGCCTCGATCAGGATCTTTGCAACCTCTTTAGGGTCTATATCCTCATTTTCGAATGCCTTTTTCCATGTACTTGCAAAATATACATTCTCCATATTGAGCTTTGGTGAATAGTACTGATACAATACCGCCACCAATAATCCAGGGAGCGTACAATAAACCGCATTTTTTGCCCATCTGTTGATCGGAACAGGTTCAACAAGATCGTCCTTGTTTTGGTGAAAGATAACAAAGTTCTTCAAATACGACCTGTCTCTTACCCGTGTAAGACGAATCAGATCCATGACAATTCCGGTATACTTACGACCTGTTCTGGAATACGCCTGAATGTACTCCGCATTATTGTTCGGTATTCCGAAGAAATACATCACATTAAAAGAGTCCTCATCAACACCATGAGAAATAGTACTGGTGGCAAGAAGCAGATTTTTACTTTCTAGATTCTTGCGATTCTCTTGTATTTCAAATAAAGTTTTCCTAACACTTTGGAAATCCGTATCACTTGTCATGGATTCCGGATAATACGTGGGAATTCCCTTGTCTTCCAGATAGTTGTTTGCCTGATTCTGGAA
Organism: uncultured Faecalimonas sp.; assembly: GCA_964440185.1. Classification (GTDB taxonomy): domain Bacteria; phylum Bacillota; class Clostridia; order Lachnospirales; family Lachnospiraceae; genus Faecalimonas. The sequence goes on from CAYTRJ010000062.1 coordinate 2,465, forward strand.
TGCGTTATATAAGTTATTCACATCATTCTTGACCTTGTTGTATACAAGCTCAATCCAGTAATCATATAGCTTTTCCAACAGTTCCTCCTCGGAACCCTGATATTCATAAGGTTCCTTCTTGAGTATCTCATAATACTCATCAGGATGTGTCATCATATCATACACAATCATGCGCATAGCCAATACTGACTGCCAAACACTATCGGTGATTGACCGCCCATAAGGAACATATCCAAGAATGATTCTTGTAATATCGGTCTCATCCGTCTCCGAATAAAAATTTCGCTCATTTTGCATAGAAGGATATTCACACGGAAATCTTCTCCCCTTCATATGGTATAGGTTACTCAGATGCTCTTCATACATGGATATTGTTGCGGTTGCACCCACATAACGAATCTTCTTTTTCTGCAAATCGGGAACAAGATTTTCCGCATAATATTTGATAAAGGATTCATAATGCGAATCAAATGTTCCAAGGCTTTCTTTTACAAGATGCAACTCATCCTGAATAAATAACGTAGGAATGGGATCCTTGAGTAATTCTACTCTCTCCAGTGGATTTTTGCACCCCGCCTTACTGCACAGACATTTGGAACCGCTTGTAAAACCATGTATCTTACAACGATTCTTCACCTGTCCGAAAAGCATCTTAAACTCATCTGTTGTTCCGATCATCGCCATTTTATCTATGGTGCTGACCACAACTGACGGCAGATATCTATAGATTTCATTATCAACAATGTAAAGTGGCAGCACATGGATTTGGCACTGTGGATTGTCACAGATATGTTCCAATCTCCATCCTTCCTGATTGAATCGGATGTTGATCATTTTCTTTCCACACGCAGGACATGTATCTATAAATCGATAATACTCATTCAGCGTCTCCTGATCACTTTCTAGAATCAGCTGCTTACTTGCATTTTGATTACCTCTATTACTCAGTTGCTCATTTGGATCAATTTTATTCGGCGTATTAGCTTGTCCAACAAAAAATCCCAACGTAAATAGATTTGTATCCTTCAACTGACTATCCTGTCCGCGAACAATGTTTGCCTTCATGATAATTGTCAGGACACGCTCTAGCTGTTGAACGGCAAGTAACCTGAGCGGATATTTAAGAATGGCTGTAACACCATCTTCTTTGCCACGAATTCTATCAAAAAACATCGAAAAAACAGTAATCCCAAGGAATGCTTCTGTCTTTCCACCACCAGTAGGAAAATATAACAGATTTGCAATATCATTATCCGCTCTCTTAAGCGCAGGATCCGAATCTTCCTTATATTCTCCCCGGATAACTTCACAGATCATCGAAACGATAAACACAATCTGAAAAAGACGCCAACCTTCAATAGGATGTGTATTCGAGTCAAGTTTCGTCATAAAAGCCTTGTTCATGAGAACAAAGGAACGTTTTACCCAGTCCGTATATTCAATCTGTTGAATTCCATCTTCAAATCTGGATATCTCCGTACCATAATCGGTAAGAGCCGTCCTATAATTATCCATTGCCACATCAGACAGTCCTCTTGCTCCTTCAAATTCCTCCTGACAATTCTGATAATCCTTCTTTAGTTCTGAAAGGATATATTTCAGATTCTTCACCGGATCATTGATCAGTGCTTCAAACCTTGTATAAGCGCTATATTTATTTATCGTTATGGTTCTTTTCTGATAATATCTCGGCACATTTACCGTTCTGAGCATATTACTTTTCTCTTCATACTCAACTGCAGCATTTTCTGCAACTGCGTATACCGGTTCCTTTTTCTTAAATCCAATCTTAAAATATCGCATCGGAATCTCTTTGAACCGGATCCTTTCATCTGCAACAACACTCATGCCGGCATCATATATCTTCGGAAGATAACCTAGATTCTGTCTGTCCGGTTTTGCTGTCTTGTTTACCATCTGAAATGTGAAATAATAGTCATCATCTTTCTCTGATACTATTTGATAAATATCAACCGACCAATGCGCACTTACTGTTTCCTGCTTAGCGACACATTTCATTTCAAAATGATCCTGATCCACCAGATCTCCAAAGTATATATCTGCATCTGGAACAATACATATCTCATCTTTGATAGAATCCGCTATACTGTTCAATCGCTCATTAATTACAGATTCCAGATGTGTCTTACCACATTCAATATCTGTAAGGCTAATCTCGATCCCGTCCTTAAGTACCTCCTCTATTGCCACCTTCTTATAAACCTGAGGAAGTGAAAAGTGCGCATCCGGATACTTCTTTTTGAGCGCATCAATCGAATCATATACTTCATGATCCCTTTCAGATTGAAGTCTGATAATATAATCTCTGACCTCTTCATATTTCGGAAGAACTGTATAAAAAAGCACCCCACGAGGGATGATACGCATACTCCCCTGACTATTTTTATCGATATGAAAAGATAAACTTATAGACGGAATGCTTTCAAATTGACGTGACAAATCCTGTTTGTATCCGCCCTCAAATGTCTGCTCATTGCTATCCTCCGTCATGGTTCCGGCCATGACCACCTTTTCGGGAGCATCCCCAACAATCCGCTCTGGGAAATCTCTGCCCGATACACGGTCAATATACTTATCTGTCAGAAACTTTGCTAAAACATTATAATCATTCATTTTCTCTTCATTCCATTTCTGATGATATCATCGATAATTGTTTCATCCTCCACATCACTCAGTACATAAAGCACTTCTCTCGCTCTGGAACATGCCGTATATAACTTTCTCATCTGAATCTGTGTTGCCTCCTTTGCTTCTTCAGATAAAGATTTAATAGAATTCCAACTGCTCAGCTTATGTCTATGTCCATTCCCATCAAATACAAATGTGTACGGATAAAGCCCCGTCAAAACAACCGCTCTGAAATCCAGTCCAAGCGATGAATCAATTGACGAAATAACTACTCCGTTTGAATTACTATATGTGACTCTTTGTCCATCCTCTGTGGTAGAAATGAAAGAAAATGGGATTCGTTCTCTTTCAAGTGCCGTTCGAATCCAATACTGGATATGATAGTTAAGCACCTTATTGTCCTTTACCGGATAAAGAACTGCTATCTCAGAGTAACCAACATGATATTTCTCAACAATTTCTCTGATCGCTCTAACTGTCTCTGCCTGGATATTTCTCCTTTCAATCCCTGCCCGCACCCGAAGCGCCACGTTTTTATTTACACCTTTTTCAAAAGTATCATACTCAAATTCATCAATATTGATCATGTTCAGTCTACTAAGATATGCATTCATATACACGAGCATTCTATTCAAAAATGCACTTATCTCCGGACTATTACGATAATTCTTTTTAATATATTTTACTCTACCAGTAAAATCCAGTTTTCCATCAGCAATTTTCTTCCACGGTGCATCTCCTCGACGGCTCTGACTCCTCACCGTCTGATTCAGATCTCCTGCCATCAAGAAAAGAGAATCCTCTTTCTTCTCAAGCAGTGCATAACACAACTCTAAATATAATGGTGTGAAAATCTGAACCTCGTCAATAAAAATTGCTTTGAATCTTATATCTATCCGATTACTCTTAACAAGATCTATACATTCCTGTATCTGCTCATCCGTTGCGAATCCCTCTATCGTCTTCCCCACACATTCTTCAAATAATTTCGTAACAAGCTTGTGAAGCGTAAGTATGTACAATTTTCTGTTGGTATTTGATGTTATACCAGCACATTTCTTTTTAAAATAATACGAATCAGCTAAGTTACTGTTATAACATGTCAAAAGAATGTTGCTATTCTTATACATACTTGCATACTTAAATGCCTTGGATAACAGTAGAACACTCTTTCCCGCTCCCGCATTTGCCAACATAACCCTATGTCCGCGGCCCATATCATTGATCTGTGAAACCTGATAATCGTCCAAATAAAATGTTCTATATTCTACCTCTTTACCATTTATTTCTTCACTTTCTGCCGGAATATCATATGTAATCTCTGGAACATCAACCATATCCTTTTCCTTTAAGACAACTGTGTATTCTGGTGCAATCCTCTCAAATATTGCTCTGCATTCATCTTCGCTTATACTTGTAAAGTTTGCATCGTATGGCATCCGTATCTCATCGAAAATATGAAGATCTTTCACAAACATTGGTCTGTTCTTAGCCGTTGTCGGAACAAAAAATCTTACAGCCGAATACGGTGCGAACGAGAGCAACGTGTCATCATCGCAGGATGTAACAGGTACATCCTCATCTGGGAAGATATAAATATGTTTGTACGGAAATTTCAATATTTTCTTATCATTGCTTCGAGCAATTAACAACCTTGAATTCAGCAATCTCTCATAAATCGCTTTCTCAATCGTTTTCTGCATAAACATATATCCGGCAACCGACATCGAATCCATTTTCCCCTGCACAATCGAAAACGTAATCAATCCCTCCGACGGACTAATATACATGCCCATGTGTATTTGTTCCGTGCAGAATCCTACTGGATCAATTCCTATTGCAAAACTGCCTTCCTTTAAGTTCCGAAGAGCATTTCTGAGTAGAAATCTTTCTGCAGCATTTATATGCTCTTTCTTTTCATACTCATGCGGCCAAATTTTAATTGCCATCTTTTGTCCCCTACCAAACTAATGATCTTTCGCCTACTTCCTTTTTCTGGAATCATTTCCATAATGTCCCCAATATCGCATTACAGATAAAAACATATTCGTCTGATCACATCCACTGAAACATCTTCATTTCTTTCCAGCTTTACCAAGGTATTTCAACTGTCTGCAATAAGTACATTTTTTCATATTCTTGCCAACCAACAGCTTCCACAGTTTGTTATAACTCACTTTCATACCACAACTTTCCCATTAGCTCTATACTAAAAAAAGTCACATTGACTATCATAATAATACTTATAAAATCATATCATATAGCTGACAAGCTCACAATAAATTTATTATACAAACCTATAACTTCTTTAATATGTATATGATTCATTAATCTCACTATAACACTTCAAAGCATCCCGAAGAACATCTATTTCTTTTTCCCGAAGTTCCTCTAAACTTATAATCAAAACAGAAAAGGAATCTAACGGAAATGTAATTAAAGAGTGTTTTAATCTAATAGATTATCAGCATTTTGTTGTTAATAAAAAAATTAATCATTCTAAATTTATCAAGTTTTTATCAGATACCACATTTGAGCCGTTTTCTCACATTGCATTAATTGAATCGCAAAAACTGAAGCTTGCAAAATATTTTTTCAACTTGTTCACACAATACCTTGAAGAAGATCCTTAACAAAAGTAAACTGGAACTGTCTTTAAAATGAATACTAAAAAAGGATATCCCAACACACTCCTTTGGAATATCCCTTTTTATATTCTGCTATATCATAGTCATATTACTTTTTCCGATAGTGTTCAACACCATCTACTTTCTCAAAACACACTACGTTTGGTATCGTACCACTTTGAACTTCCTCAAAAAGAGTACGTCCTAGTTGTGCCGGCGGATTCATAATAATATCCCTTAAAAAAATTCTGTACCGGCAGACAAATTACTAATGATGCTTCTCATTTGATTTTCTAATGCCGTATAACTCATATGTACTTCTAATCTGGCTGCGGTTACTATTATTTCAGACGAAAGATTATAGTATTTGCCTCATCCTTTATTTCCGTAAGATCTACATCTTCTACATATCCGGGGTCAGCCACATACGCCACAACTCCATCATATCCTGCTGGAATCCGCATATAGAATCGCCTTTGATAACGATATGCACCATCCTCTCCCCAATCAGCATATAACTTTTCATTTTCGTACTGGATTCCTGTATATTCTACCCCATTATAGATTGCCGAAAATGGAACTCCATCTTCTTGATAGTTATCCAAAAAATCCTCATTGTAATAATCCCCAACGTCCCATGACATACCACTGTATCCATGATAATAAGCATTATCATCATCAAAAACCCACGTTACAGTAACGGCTCTCCATTCATATCCTTCCAATGCCTCATGCGTTTCATCCCCTTCAAACACTTCGTAATCAGAAAATGTAACTTTTCCATTTGTAGTATATTCACTGTCATAGCAAGGTATCACATAAGGGTACTCTGTATCCAGTTCTGCATTGCACTCAATACCCTCTTTTTCAAAATATGACTGTAATGGTTCTCCTTCCGTTGCCCCGCATACCTCGCAGGTAGCAGGCTGTTGGTAAGTTGCCTCTGTCCATGTATGCTCCAGTGCTTCTCCTTCGGTTTCTCCGCACACACTGCAATGCTTTGGCTCTGCACAAGTTGCTTCCTCCCATGTGTGCCCTAATGCTTCTCCGTCTGTTTCGCCGCATTCACTGCAGGTTTTTGGTTCTGTACAGGTTGCTTCTGTCCATGTATGCTCATGACCGCATCCTGTCAGCATCACGCAGACAACCCATGCACTCATGCCACACAGCCATTTTGACATTTTTTTCATCTTACATTCTCCTTTATGATTCCTTTTTATTCGTCATATGAGCTCTTAGAAAGGGATACTCAAATTCTCTACTTCTGAATATCCCTTGAATAATGTTCTGTTATATTCTTATTTTTATTTTTCTACGCTGCCATTAAAAGCATTATACAGATACATAAATCCATAGTATTTTGCATCTTCCAAATTACTGTAATCACTTCCAGCCGGAATAGTGAAGCTATATGTAATGCCATCATTCGTATAAGTTGTCTTTAAAGATATATCCCCTCTTTCTGACAGCTTATCCAATATTGCTCGGCTATAACACATCATGAGCGGTTTGCCAGTAAATTCAATCGTGGAACCAGCCTTAGCTGTGTTAATATAATTAGTCAATTCCCTGACAAGTTCTTGTGCTGTTGTTCCGCTGTATGTATATGCAGAATAATTTTTCTTTGCCACAGCACCAGCATTTGATTTTGCCGTTTTTGCCTCTGTCTTTACTTCTGCTGTTTTTACTTCTTCTGTCTTTACTTCCTGTGTCGGCTGTTCTGTTACACCCTGTCTTTGGTATTCAACAGTACTTCCTATTTGCCATTCTCCCCACTTTAAAACAATTTTTGTTCCTTCCAATGCATAACCAGAGGAACGCATATATTGCGTTACCTTTAATACATTATGGCTGCTATCTGTAAATGAAAGCGCATAATATTGATATGGTTCAGCACCACCGCTCGACAACTTCGCACTAACTTTCAAGGCAACATCTGCTGTAACACCAGGAACTGTACCATCATTTACAACAACTTCACTGACATCTCCGTTCTCAATCGGAAGACCGGAGATAGAAACATTATCTTTCGTGACATTAACAGTAGCATCTCCCATATTACCACTATAAAGATATGTTCCTACATAAGCATCAGCGATATTCCCTGCTGCTTGTGCATGAATAGGCACTCCCACCAAAACACCTGCACATAATGCCATTGCCATTGTTGTTGCTAAGATTTTTTTCATTAGTTTCATTTGTTTTCCTCCTAACATATTTTATAACATATTTTATAACATATCATTATGACATAAACTATATCATATTTTTCAATCCTTTTCAACATTATTATATATGTTAGAAAAATAGAAAAATAAATTGAGGTGATAATATGTCAGAGGATAAACTCATTATTAGACCCAAGAAAATTCGGGGAAATGACGGATATAAAACCTTTTCCATTAGAATAAAAGAGGAAATTGTTGATAATATTGATTCTATTTCCTGTCAAACAGGGCATAGCCGTAATGAACTAATAGGAATCTTTCTTGATTATGCGATAAGCAACTGCAAAATCGAAAAATAAGAAAAGCACGATTCACTTTTTATAGTGTTCTGAAGCAAAAGTAAAAGGGACATTCCATCTCGGAACATCCCTTTTCGTATACTTTTCTGTTGTTTTCTTTTTGAACGTGTCTTCTTTATTCATTTTGGGTCGTAAATCGGTCGTAAATTCTGACTTCCAACCTCTGAAACCCTTGATTTTACTGGCTTTATTTATCCAATGACTTCATCGTCGGGAACCGTCCTTGCGTTATTCCCTATTAGTCCAAATAAGTAC
>CAYTRJ010000063.1:0-10411 GCA_964440185.1 uncultured Faecalimonas sp.
AATCAACAATTGTTCAGCCTTTTGGGCAATGAGTTTTTCAATCAAATCTTCCTTATCTTTAAAATAAAAATAAAAAGTACCTTTTCCAACACCAGCATGTGCAGCAATTTCTGAAATAGTGGTATTGGAAATTCCCTTATTCATAAAAAGAGAGAAGGCATGAGAGAGCAGTGCACTTCTCTTTTTCCGTTTATTTTCTTCAGCTTTTCCCATATTTATTTCCTTTAGTAAAGTATTCTTTTTATCATCATATCATAAAAATATTAAAAATCAATAAAAAGTGACTGTGCGTCAAAAATATTATTGACTGTTGGTCGATAAATTGCTATAATACACAAGAATTTCGACCAATGGTCAAGAAAAAGGAGCTGAAAAGATGAAAAAATTTGCAGAAAAAATTGTAAAGTATCGAATTATTATACTTATCCTAAGTGTTCTGCTTCTTATACCGTCTGTGCTAGGTTTTATCAACACAAAAGTCAATTATGATATTCTATATTATTTGCCAGATGATATTGAAACGATGCAAGGACAAGACATTCTTATGGATGAGTTTGGAAAAGGTGCCTATGGAATGTTAGTTTGTAATGGCATGGAAAGTTCTGATGCTATAAAACTTGCAGATCAATTAGAAAAGGTTGATCATGTCGCAGAGGTAATATGCTATGACAGTCTTACAGGAGGAAGACTTCCAAAAGAACTGCTTCCAGAAGATATGAAAAATGTTTTTTACTCTGAAGAGAGTGACGGAATGCTGATGTTCTTATTTTTTGATACAACTAGTTCCGCAGACGAAACAATGGATGCAATTGAGGAAATCAGAAAGATTACTGGAAAACAATGTTTCCTTTCTAGTATGTCAGCCATAGCAACTGATACGAAAAATCTGGTAGAAAGTGAAATGGCGATTTATACAATTATTGCAGTGCTGCTTTGTATGATCGTGTTACTGCTTACAACCGATTCTTTCTTGATACCAGTGTTGTTCATGATCAGTATTGGCATGGCTATTATTTATAACTTAGGCAGTAATTTCATCCAAGGTGAAATATCTTATATTACCATGGCATTGGTTGCAATCTTGCAGCTAGGTGTTACGATGGATTATTCTATTTTCCTTTATCACAGTTATAAGGAGGCGCAATTGGAATGTACTGATAATAAACAAGCGATGACAAATGCGATTGCGTCAACGATTGTTTCTGTGACAGGTTCATCTTTAACAACAATTGCAGGATTTCTAGCAATGTGTTTTATGACGTTTACGCTGGGAATTGATATGGGAATTGTTATGGCAAAGGGAGTTGTCATGGGTGTACTTTGCTGTGTGACAGTACTTCCTGCTTTGATCCTTACTTTTGATAAAGCAGTGAAAAAGACTTCACACAAAGCATTAGAATTAAAAACAAAAGGGATTACCGGATTTATCACAAAACATTATGCAGCATTTGCAATTATCATTACTGCACTATGGATTCCAGCAATTTATGGAAACGCAAATGTGGATGTGTACTATAAATTAGATGAAAGTCTTCCAGATTATCTGGAGAGCAGGATTGCAAATAAAAAATTGGAAGAACAATTTGATATGAATTCTGTTTCTATGATTTTAGTAAATTCAGAACTTTCATCAAAAGATACAAAGGAAATGTTAAATGATATTCAAGATGTGGAAGGCGTTTCTTTTGCAATCGGATTGGATTCTGTTACAGGTCCAATGATTCCGGAGGATGTGATTCCAGAAGATGTCAAGAGTATGCTTACAAGTGAGCATTGGAAGCTTCTGCTAGTTTCATCTGTTTATCAGGTAGCGACAGATGAGGTAAATGAACAGTGTGAAGCAATCGAAACCATCATAAAACAATATGATGAGAAAGGAATGCTGATTGGTGAGGCAGCAGCAACAAAGGATCTTGTAAAAATTACAAATCGTGATTTTAAAGTGGTTAATTTTATCAGCATCGGTGCTATCTTTGTATTGATCTTATTTGTATTAAAATCAGCTGTTCTTCCAATTATTTTGGTATTAGTAATTGAATTGGCCATTTTTGTAAATATGGCAATTGCATATTATACGGGAACAACCTTGCCGTTTATCGCATCAGTTTGCGTAGGAACAATACAACTTGGGGCAACAGTTGACTATGCGATTCTGATGACAACTAGATACAAAAGAGAGCGTATGGATGGACACACCAAAAAAGAGGCAGTTTCCATTGCCTTATCTACATCAATTAACTCTATTTTTTCTAGTGGGCTAGGCTTCTTTGCGGCAACGGTAGGAGTTGGCTTCTACTCAGATGTGGATTTGATTGGTTCGATTTGTATGCTGTTATCAAGAGGCGCATTGCTTAGTATGGTTATTGTTATCTGTGCGTTACCAACAATGTTCTTATTATTTGATAAATGGATTTGTAAAACAACAGTGGGAATGACCCGCTTAGAAAATTAGAGGAGGAAATCATCATGAAAAAATATAAAAAAATATTCGCATTAGGATGTAGTGTACTTATTGCTAGCACCTCGTTGGTTGGTTGTGCTGTGGCAAATGCATCTGGTACTGAAAATTCGAATGAAATTGAGATGATCCAAGGTACACTAGATGAAATGGAGAAAGTAGCTGACTTTGTCAGCCATAGTGATAGCGCTGGAAAAGAAGAAACAGTTTATGCAATTCTTGATGGGAATGGAAAATTGGAAAAGACAATTGTCAGTGAATGGTTAAAAAATCCAAGTGGAAGCAATACACTTTCTGACTGCTCAGAATTGTCTGATATTGAAGTTGTGAAAGGAAATGCAGAATATAGTAAAGAAGGAACGGATGATCAGATTTTATGGACAAATGATGGAAGCGACATTTATTACCAAGGTAGTTCTGACAAAAAACTTCCAGTAGATGTATCCATTTCATATGAATTGGATGGAAAAGAAGTAAGTGCAGATGAACTTGCAGGTGCATCAGGACATTTGAAAATTACATTTCATTATAAAAACAACATATACAAGAAAGTAACTATAAATGGTGAAAAAACAACCATTTATCAACCATTTGTTATGGTTTCAGGAATGATACTTGATAATAGTAAGGTTCAAAATATTACAGTTGATAATGGAAGTGCTGTAAATAGTGGAGATAATACAGTTGTATTGGGGATTGGCATGCCAGGACTAAAAGAAAGTCTTGGACTAGAGGAAATGAGCGATATAACTATTCCAGATACAGTTGCAATAGAAGCGGATGTTACAGATTTTTCTCTTATGATGACACTTACAATTGCTTCCAATAATGCACTTTCTCAATTAGGATTTGATCAGATAGATTCTATAGATGATCTGAAAGCAGATATGGATAAACTGACGCAAGGCATGAATGATATTATTGATGGAGCGACACAACTAGATGATGGTGTTGAAGAACTAGCAACAGGTGTAAATACGATCATAAAGAATAATAATGCACTTAATACAGGAACAGCACAAATAACAGATGGACTTTCTAGTCTAAACCAAGCACTCAACAATGAGGAAAATACTCAAAAGATTACAGCTTTGCTTTCTGGCTCAGAAAAATTTTCACAGGGACTTTCACAAGTTTCAAACGGACTTTCGCAGATTGCAGATGGTTATGATTATAATGATGGAAATCTTGCTAATTTAGTTACAGGGTTGACTCAATATGCGGAAGGACTAGCAGCAACTGGGGATCCTACTAATATGGCGTATGCTGGATATATCCAGACAATGATTGAGACATATAAAGGACTTTATGATCATGTTGCAGCTGTGCAGGCAGGAGAAGCAGAACTGGATGGCGCATACAAAGAACTTCATGCTGGCATTAAGACAACTGCTAGCAGCATCCAAACAGTATCTCAAGCGGTAGAACAATTATCTGATGGCGCTAAAAGTGTAAAAGAAGGAGTTGCCTCATACACAGCAGGGGTTACTCAGGCGTCTGATGGAATTAAAACATTAGAAAATGGAACAGCCTCTTTGAAAGATGGAGTGATTCAATTTGATGAAGAGGGAATTCAAAAATTATCAAATATTATAAACAACGATTTAGAAACATTTTATGAAAGAATAAAAACATTACAAGAATATGCAAAAGAATATACGTCATATGCAGGTTGTGAAGAAGGAACAGAATGTTCTGTGAAGTTCATATATAAGACAGATTCTATCGATTCTCAAAATTAAGAAGATATAGCAGGGTACATATCATAACGGTATGTGCCCTGTTTTATTGTCAGAAAAAAGATGCTGAATACTTCAGAATATGTTATTCTTATGTAAGAGATTAGATGTACGAAAAGGAGAAGACTTATGAACACATTACCAAAACGGAAAATCTATCGTTACTGTTTGGCAGATATTGCAAAAGGTCTATTTAATGGTATGATTGGAAATTATTTATTGTATTTTTTTCAACCAACAACAAAAAGCGGATTACCTGTGCTGCTTCCAGAAAATAAATTTCTTGGATTTATTACGATTATGGCATTTCTAACAGCTGCTGGTAAAATAGTGGATGCTGTAACAGATCCATTAGTAGCGAGCATGTCAGATAAATGTACTCACAAAGATGGACGTAGAATGCCATTTATGAAATATGCGGCAATACCATATGCACTATCTGTATTGCTTGTCTTTTATGCACCATTTGAAGCGGGATCTTGGGCAAATGCTATTTGGGTAGTTTTTTTCTTAATATCTTATTACGTTGCATACACTTTCTATTTTATTCCAAGAAATGCACTAATACCAGAAATTATACCAGATGCAAAAGAACGAGTAGGCTATTATGGAATCAGCACTGCATTTTTTATGGGATCAAGTTCTTTTATGTATACAGCAACATTATTTGTAAATCTGTTGAAAAATGCAGGACTTACGCCTCTTTGGTCGTGGCGGATCGTATTTCTTATCTTTGCGGTAATTGGATTAGTTTGTGTACTACTTAGTGCAACAGCTTTTCGTGAAAAAGACTATGTAGAAGAAAATACAAAACCAAAAGAATCATTATGGAAATCATTTGGTCTTGTATTACGGAACAAAAATTTTGTGCTGTACGGATTGGGAGATTTGTTTAGTGGAATATCTATGGCATTTTTTCAAACGGCAATGTTGTATTACATTACAATGCTTCTGAATGTGCCGGAATCACAATCATTTCTTGTTATGCTTTTTGCAATTGCAGTAGCGCTAAGTTTATTTCCGTTTATTGTGTCATTTAGCCGCAAATATAGTAAGAAAATTCTACTTGTTGCAGCAAGCATTATATTTACAATCGTATTTGCGTTTATTTATGTAGGTGATAAAATTGCTGCTTTAGCGCCAGGACACGAATTATGGATTGGTTTAGGAATGGGACTTGTAGTAGCTTTTCCATTTGCAGCAATCAATATCCTTCCACAATCCATGTTATCAGACATTATTCAGCAAGATAGTTTGACGAGTGGTGTGAATCGAGAAGGATTCTTTTCAGCGACGAAGACATTTATCGAAAAAATTGCATCTGCAGTTGCAATGATGGTGGTATCAAGTGTTCTTGCTATCGGTGCACAGGCAGGAGAATCTGTTGGCATGGAAGGGGTTAGATTGACAGGAATATATGCAGGTATCTTTAGCTTGTTGTCATTAGTCTTTTTTGCGTTATATAATGAAAAAAAAGTGACACAATCTATTGAAACATATACAAAGAAACAGGCGGAACTGGAGAAAGGAAACGATGATGAATAAGCGTAAGAATGCAAGCCCTGACCAGATAGAACAATATGTAAATACGTTAAAGAAAATGATAGATTGCAAGACTGTATTTACAAGCAATAGAGAAAATCAAGAAGAGTATGATAAATTTTATCAGGTTTTAGAAGAAGAATTTCCTAAATTACATGCAAATGCAAAAAGAATGACATTTGGAAGTGGATGCTTTGTCTATCTGATCGAAGGGAAAAATGCAAAGAAAAATATCATGTTAATGTCACATCATGATGTTGTAGATGGAGATGACAGTTGGAATACAGATCCTTTTAACGCAATCGAAAAAGAGGGATCTTTATGGGGAAGAGGTACGATCGATACCAAGACACCGTTGTTCGCAGAATTGCAGGCGTGCGAAGAACTGCTGCAAGAAGGATATGATTTTGAAGGACTCAATGTGTACATAGGTTCCTCTAATAACGAAGAGACTTGTGGTGATGGGATGGTACTGGCAACTGAATATTTCCGAAAAAAAGGAATTTATTTTGATGTGGTATTGGATGAAGGCGGAGCTATCACAACCGGCATGATCCCAGGTGTAACACAAAAAAGTGCTATGGTAGCAGTGCACGAAAAGAGTCGACATGTCTATCGTTGTGTGACAAGACGAGATACAAAAGGACATGGAGGGTTAAATCCAAACAGTGATGATGCATTAGTTCGTATGAGCCGTTTTATAGATGAGGTGAGTAAGAAAAAATTAGAAGCAGGTAGTTTTTCGGAAGAAGTGAAAGCAACTTTTACAGAACATGCACCTTATATGTCCTTTCCTTTGAACATATTGTTTGGAAATTTTGGATTATTTGGACCTTTGATCAAACAGATCATGTCTCGGATTCCACAGACAAGAGCAATGCTGTCTACGGGCGTAACTTTTACTACCATGTTTGCAGGAACAAAAGAAGATGTGCAGATTAAAGCAAAAGAGGCAGAAGCCACTTTGTTTTTGCGTTGTATCAGGGAAGAACAAATGAAGAAAACCTTAGAAAAGATAAAACAAATTGGAGTAAAGTATGGCGTTGAAATCGAAGAAACATCAAGGGACTATTGTGAACCAACCGATTTTACAAAACGGCCATATCAGATATTAAAATCTGTATTGCATGAGCATTTTCCAGATGTGATCGTGGCGCCATTTTTACTTACTGCAGGTACAGATGCAAGACATTTTACTGGTATTGCAGATAGTATTTTAAGATTTGCACCAATCGATCTGGATAAAGAACAGTATGCTTCTATTCATGCAGCAAACGAGCATATCAAAGTAGAAAATGTAGGAGAATGTGTTTGCTTTTACAAAGAGTTTGTAAAGCGCATATAAAAGGAGGAATTATCATGAGTAAAGTAAAAAATGAACCAAAGCACAAAAATGGATTATTACAAGCTATCCGAGCACAATTAGAACATCGTGCATTTTGGCTTTATCTTTTATGTGATGAAGCGCAAAAGAGAGGATTAGATCCAAGAGATTTCGGAAGTGCAGCAGTGAAACGCTGTGGACTTTCACAAGGCGCTGGATTAGTAAAAAAAGGAAAGACCGACAGTTTAAAAGGGTTAAAGAAAACATTATTTACAAAACCAGCACAGCTTGTATTTGAGATGGATGTGTTAGAAAGCACAGATGAGAAATTATCCATTGATTTTCATTATTGTCCGCTTGTAAAAGCATGGCAAAATGCAGGATGCACAGATGAAGAAATTGCAATGCTTTGTGATATTGCAATGTGTGGGGACCATGGAATTGGAGAATGCTATGGAAGTGTGCTGGACTTACCAAAATGTATTGCAAAAGGCGATGATTATTGCGCTTTAAGATACCATAAAAAGTAAATGAATATGACTTGAAAAGAGGACAAAAAATGAAACTAAACTGGAATAGTAAATACTTTAAATGGGGATTGACTGCGTTTGTAGTGACTGCAGCAAGCATTTGCTTTTACTACATGATATTTCATACGCCTGCAATCAAAGCAAGTATGAATGTAGTAATAGAAGTTGTTATGCCGATCATTGTTGGATTTATCATTGCGTATTTGATGACCCCGGTGTTGAATTTTATAGAACAACGCATCTTGATTCCACTGGCAGATTATTGCAAGATAAAAGAATCATCAAAGAGAAAAAGTGCTGTCAGAGGTCTTGGAATTTTATTAACGAGCTGCTTGATACTTGCGATCATTTACTGCGTGATTGCAATGCTGCTTTCTCAGATCATTCCAAGTATTAAAAATATCATTTCAAATATTGACGTATATATTCACAATTTAAGTCAATGGCTGGATAAGTTATTGGAAGATAACCCTACTCTGGATGCTTATGCAAATGAAGCAATTAAGAGCTATTCAGCAGAGCTGGAAAACTGGGTGAATGAAACAGTAATATTGAAAGTAAGTTCTTTGATCAAAATGCTTTCTACCGGAGTGGTAAATATTGTCGGAGTGTTTTGGAATCTTATCATTGGCTTTATTATTGCCATCTATGTTCTTGCTAGCAAAGAGAAATTTGTTGGACAGGCAAAAAAGATTACTTATGCAATATTTGAAAAGGGAACAGCAAATGTGATCGTTCGAAACTTTCGCTTTACACATAAGACATTCATTGGATTTGTGAGTGGGAAGATTTTAGATTCTTTCATCATAGGCATCCTTTGTTTTGTTGGAACTACTTTGCTGAAAACACCGTATGCAGCATTGATCAGTGTGGTGATAGGGATTACGAATGTGATACCATTTTTTGGACCATTTATCGGAGCAATTCCATGTACGATCTTAATTTTTGTAGTGGATCCGCTTCATCCATTGAATTATCTTTATTTTGTAATCTTTATCTTTATGTTACAACAATTTGATGGGAACGTTTTAGGCCCTAAAATTCTTGGAGAATCTACTGGACTTACAGGGTTCTGGGTTATTTTCGCAATCACTGTGTTCGGTGGTATATTTGGTGTGATGGGAATGGTGATAGGCGTTCCAGCCTTTGCAGTTATTTACGCAGCGATTAAATCTTTTGTAAATACTGCTTTGAAAAAGAAACAAATGTCACAAAGGACAGATGAATATATACAATTAGATTACATAGATGTGAATGGAACATATCATCAAAAGAAAGAGTAAAAAAGAATTGACAAATCCTTCTAAGTTTGTTATATATAACATATGTTAGTTAAGACTAACAAGTAAAGCGAACTTAGGAGGGTTTTTTATGGCAATAGAAAAAATGTTAGTAGAGCATTGTTCGGCAACTTTGGCGTCAATCAAAACTGCAAATCTATTTAATATGAAATTCTCATCCCAAGCAGAATTGGAAGAACAATTTGCGTATTGGAATCTATGCTTTGCGGAAAAGGGAATACGGCTATTCGTGTTACGCATTCAAAATGGAATGGCGCTCGTGTATGTATATCGACCAAAACAACTTCATAATGATCTAAATCGTCCAGAAGTGGCTGATTTTTTAAAAACATATGGATATCTCTCGACAAACGTTGATTACGCGCTTGAGCGCCTCCGTTATAGAATTCAGTCTAGCGAAATGTTTCCACATGAGATCGGACTTTTCTTGGACTATCCATTAGAAGATGTGAAAGGCTTTATTGAAAATAAAGGACAGAATTATAAATTTTCTGGATTGTGGAAAGTATATTGTAATGAAGATGCGACAAAGAAAATCTTCCAAAAATATAAAAAATGTAAAGATGTATATGCGAAACTTTGGCAACAAGGAAAAAGTGTAATACAGCTTACTGTTGCAGCATAACGATCTAGAAAGAGGTAATCATATGAGTAAAATTGCAGTAGTATATTGGAGTGGAACAGGAAATACAGAAGAAATGGCAAATCTAGTAGCACAAGGTGCAAAAGAAGCAGGCGCAGAGGTCTCTTTATTTACATCTTCAGAATTTTCAGAAGATCTCATGCAAGAATTTGATGCAATTGCATTTGGATGCGCCGCGATGGGAGCAGAAGAATTAGAAGAAACAGAATTTGCTCCTATGTTTTCAAAGTGTGAATCAAAATTAAATGGAAAGAAGATTGCGTTATTTGGCTCTTATGGATGGGGAGATGGAGAATGGATGCGTAACTGGGAAGAAAGTTGTATCGGCAATGGTGCAGTTATGGCATGTGAATTTGTGATCTGTTGTGGAAGTCCTGATGGAGACGCAGAAGATGGATGTAAAAATTTAGGAAAAGCGTTAGTATAACTAGAAAATGAGTTGGCGAAACATGGATGAGCCAACTCCTTTTTTAGTTATAAAAAATTTATAAAAAGGTTATAATTAAATGATTGTATTATTTACGAAAAGGTGTAAAATGGAAAACGTTCTAAATATAGAAAAAGAAAGGTGTCAACATGTTACAGATTAAGAAAATAGCAAAACAATATCAGACAGGTGACTTAGTGCAGCATGCGTTAAATGGAGTCAGCTTAAATTTTCGAGACAATGAATTTGTTTCCATTTTAGGACCTTCAGGTTCTGGGAAAACAACATTATTGAACATTATTGGTGGGCTAGACCGATATGATAGCGGTGATTTGATCATCAATCATATTTCCACAAAGAATTACAAAGATAGAGATTGGGATTCCTACCGAAATCATACAATTGGATTTGTGTTCCAAAGTTATAATCTAATTCCACACCAGACAG
>CAYTRJ010000064.1:0-10403 GCA_964440185.1 uncultured Faecalimonas sp.
AGTGTTAGAAAATGAGTAAAGTAAGAACAAGATTTGCACCAAGCCCAACAGGTAGAATGCACGTTGGTAATCTTAGAACTGCTTTGTATGCTTATTTAATTGCAAAGCACGAAGACGGAGACTTTTTACTTCGTATTGAGGATACTGACCAAGAGCGTTTGGTAGAAGGTGCAGTTGACATTATATATCGTACTTTAGAAAAAACAGGATTGATTCATGACGAAGGTCCAGATAAAGACGGTGGATATGGTCCATATGTACAAAGTGAAAGACAAGCAACTGGACTTTATCTAGAATATGCGAAGAAGTTAATTGAAACAGGAGATGCATATTATTGCTTCTGCGATAAGGAAAGATTAGAATCTCTTCGTAGTGAAGTAAAAGATGGCGGAGAAGAAATCGTTGTTTACGATAAGCATTGTTTACATTTAAGCAAAGAAGAAATCGAAGCGAATCTTGCAGCAGGAAAACCATATGTTATCCGTGTAAATATGCCAACAGAAGGAACAACAACATTCCATGATGATATTTATGGTGACATCACAGTTCCAAATGCAGAATTAGATGATATGATCTTGATCAAATCAGACGGATATCCAACATACAATTTTGCAAACGTAGTAGATGACCATTTACAAGGAATTACACACGTTGTTCGTGGTAATGAATATTTATCATCTGCTCCTAAATACAATCGTTTGTATGAAGCATTTGGATGGGAAGTACCAACTTATGTACACTGCCCACTTATCACAGATGAAACTCATAAAAAATTAAGTAAACGTTGTGGACATTCTTCTTATGAAGATTTAATTGAACAAGGATATTTAACAGAAGCAGTTATCAACTATGTAGCTTTATTAGGATGGAGCTCATCAGATAACCGTGAAATTTTCTCATTGAAAGAACTAGTAGAAGCGTTTGATTATAGACATATGAGTAAATCACCAGCTGTATTTGATACAGTAAAATTAAAATGGATGAATGGTGAATACTTAAAAGCAATGGATTTTGATAAGTTCTATGAACTTGCTGAACCATACATCAAAGAAGTAATTACAAAAGACTACGATTTGAGAAAGATTGCAGCTTTAGTAAAAACTAGAATTGAAATCTTCCCAGATATCAAAGATCAAATTGACTTCTTCGAAGAACTTCCAGAATATGATACAGCAATGTATACACATAAGAAGATGAAGACAAACGAAGAAACAGCATTAGAAGTATTAACAGAAATCCTTCCAATGTTTGAAGCGGCTGAAGATTACAGTAACGATGCTTTATACGAAGTATTGAAAACTTATGTAGAGCAAAAAGGATGCAAAAATGGATACGCAATGTGGCCAGTAAGAACAGCTGTATCTGGTAAACAAAATACACCAGGTGGTGCAACAGAGATTATGGAAATTTTAGGAAAAGAAGAATCTCTTGCACGTTTACGTAAAGGTATTGAATTATTAAGTAAATAATTTTTAAAAGGACGGGAACTAAGATCCCGTCCTTGTTTTTCCAATGAAGGAGGAAACAATGGGATTTAACGATGCACAGCTAGAAGCAATAGAACAGAAAGATGGTCCATGTATGGTTCTTGCAGGACCAGGTTCTGGAAAGACCACAGTTATTACCAATCGTGTCAAATATATGTTGGAAAAGCATAACATTAATCCGCAGGAAATATTAGTCATTACATTTTCGAAAGCAGCTTCGAAGGAGATGAAGGAACGTTTTGAAAAATTAACGGAACAACGTTATCGAGGTGTGACATTTGGAACATTTCATGGTATTTATTATGGGATTTTGAAATGGGCCTACAAACTGACAGCGGATAATATTTTATCAGAAGAGCAAAAGTACCATCTGCTCAAGCAAGTGGTAGAACATATGGAGCTGGAAATTGATGATGAGAAAGAGTTCCTTCAAGGAATAGCAGAAGAAGTTGGACGAGTGAAGAATGAACAGTGGAAATTGCAGGAATATGTATCGGAAAATTGTTCAGAAAATATCTTTCATCAAATTTATGAGACATATGAACAGGAACGCAAACAGATGCGAAAAATCGATTTTGATGATATGCTGGTGCTTACGTATGAATTATTTCAAAAGCGTCCAGATGTGTTAAAGCTGTGGCAAAAGAAATTTCGTTATATTTTAATCGATGAATTTCAAGACATCAATCGTGTGCAATACGAAGTAATTCGAATGCTTGCATACCCGGAGAATAATCTCTTTATTGTAGGGGATGACGATCAATCTATTTATCGTTTTCGTGGAGCAAAACCTGAAATCATGCTTGGATTTGAAAAAGACTACCCTGGAACAAAAAAGATTCTTTTAAATATCAATTATCGTTCCACAAAGGCGATTGTAAATGGTGCAGCAAGAGTGATCCAGTATAATCGCAGTCGATTTCCAAAAGAAATCATAACACAGAATGAGCAGGGGGCTACCGTACATATTCAGGAAGTAAAACATCCCATGGAAGAAAGCAAATACGTGATTCGAGAAATTCAAAATATGATGCGGCAAGGAATGAAGCCTAAGGAAATTGCCGTATTATTTCGAACCAATGTGGAAGCACGTGTGCTGGTAGAGTCTTTTATGGAATATCAGATTCCATTTTATATGAAGGAACATATTCCAAACCTTTATGAACATTTTATTGCTAAAAATCTGATCACTTATATGAAGATGGCACTAGGAGATCGCTCCCGAAAATCATTTTTAGAAGTGATGAATCGACCTAACCGTTATATTGGACGAGATGCGGTAGATGCAAAAGAAATTTCATTTGACGAATTGAGAGATTTTTACGAAGAGAAAGATTGGATGGTAGATCGAATCGATCAATTCGAAGTAGATCTTAGAATTTTGGCAAGATGTGCCCCTTATGGAGCAATTCAGTATATTCGAAATCATATGGGATATGATGAATTTTTGCGAGAATATGCGGCGTTCCGACGCATTAAGATAGAAGATCTGTTGGAAGTAATGAAAGAGATAGAAGAAAGAGCAAAAGAATATAAGACTATTGAAGAATGGTTTGAACATATTGAGGTATATACAGAAGAACTGCAAAAACAGGCAGAATATCGGGTGCAAAGTGAAAATGCAGTAACGCTTATGACATTGCATGGCTCAAAAGGATTGGAATTCCATACGGTATTTATTATTGGTGCCAACGAAGATATCATTCCCTATAAGAAGGCAGAGACAAGGGAAGATATAGAAGAGGAACGGCGCATGTTTTATGTTGGGATGACGCGAGCAAAGAAGCGTCTTGTTATATCCTACGCAAGAGAAAGAAATGGAAAGAAGATGATTGCTTCTCGATTTGTGAAAGAATTGCTGGGTAGATAAGAGTGTATGCCATTATAAAGGGGTGCAGATAACCATCTGCACCCCTGTTCTGAATTAGTCATCTAATTCTTCAAATTCTTGTTCGTCAAGCCATTCGTCGAAAGCATCAGCTGCTGCTTCATATTCATCGTCATCTTCGATGTTTTCTAAAGTAGGTTCGCCTTCTTCTGTTTCAACATAACGGTAGATGAATACATCACCGTCTTCGCTTTCTCCATCTTCATCGATTGGAAGTAATGCAATGTATTCTTTTTCATCTACTTCGTAGATAGTAAGAACAGCACATTCGATTACTTCGTCATTATCTAGTGTTAATGTAACTGTAACTGCTTCGTCGTGATTATGATCATGACCACAGCCACATCCACATCCACAATCATGATTGTGTTCGCTCATAGTTCTGTCTCCTTTTAGTATAAAATATTGATACACTAACTCTAACAGACTGTAGAAAGAATTGCAAGCATGATATTTTCTTTTCGCTATGCAAAGACAAAAAACTCATGTATAATCAAAGTGACGTAGCATGAATAAGATGAGTAGTTAGGAGAGCGTGCAATTATGAAAAAAGTAACAGGATATCCATTGCCATTGGGTGTGTCGGAGAGAAACGGAATTATTAATTTCTCCATGGCAGTAGAAAGTGGAAAAAAATGCAATTTATGCATTTATAAGAGGGGACAGACAGAACCAGAAAAGGTGATTGTGATGTCAGAAGAAGAGGCAATGGGAGAGGTGCGCTTTGTAGCATTCCCGAAAGCTGAGATGAAGAATAAAGAATATATTTTTGAAATTGATGGGGAGTTTGTGCTGGATCCTTGTGTGAAATCAATCACAAAGCAAGGGGAGATGACTCGTGGTAAAGTTATGACAGAAGAATATGATTGGGAAGGAGACAAGCCTCTTCAGCTTCCGTATCATGAAATTATTGCATATAATCTGCATATTAAGGGGTTCACGAAGAATAAATATTCTAAAGTGAAGAAGAAAGGAACTTTTGCAGGAGTAGTAGAAAAGATTCCGTATTTTAAGGAACTTGGAATCAATCAGATTCAGTGTATGCCGGTTTATAGCTTTAAAGAAGTACCCCAATATGAAAATTATTGGGGATATGGAGATGCTTTCTGCTTTGCAGTAAAAGAATCTTATGCAGCAGGACAT
The DNA here is from genome assembly GCA_964440185.1 of uncultured Faecalimonas sp. Taxonomy (GTDB): domain Bacteria; phylum Bacillota; class Clostridia; order Lachnospirales; family Lachnospiraceae; genus Faecalimonas. The sequence goes on from CAYTRJ010000064.1 coordinate 4,519, forward strand.
TCGCCAGAGAAAGAACTGAAGGACATGGTAAAGGCTTGCCACAAAGCAGGAATTGAAGTCGTGCTTAATCTTCCGTTTGCTTCCACGATACCAAAACAAACAATTGAAGAATGCCTTCGTTATTATGTGATGGAGTATCATATAGATGGATTTATTTTAAATCCGTATATTGCTCCGATGGACGGCATTCTTTCAGATCCAATCTTAAAGAAAACAAAGATTTTGCAGAATAAAGATGATTTTCAAATGGTAATGCGTCGTTTCTTAAAAGGAGAAGAAGATTCTGTGCAAGGCGTAATGTGGTGGTTAAAACAACAGACAAAGGAAACAGGAAGCTGTAACTATATTACAAATCATACAGGTTTTACGTTGGCGGATCTTGTTTCTTATGATAAGAAACACAACGAAGCCAATGGAGAAAACAATCAAGATGGACCGGAAATCAATTATAGCTGGAATTGTGGAGCAGAAGGACCAACACGAAAGAAATCTATTATATCACTTCGTAAGAGACAGATGAAGAATGCGTTAGCATTATTGCTCTTAGCACAGGGAACGCCAGTAATTTTAGCCGGGGATGAATTTGGAAATAGTCAGGCAGGAAATAATAATGTATATTGCCAAGATAATGAGACGGCATGGATAGATTGGAAACAATATGAGAAGAATCAAGAAATCGTATCATTTGTAAAATCCTTAATACAGATTCGTAAAGAATATCCAATCTTGCATCGTGAAAAACCACTTTTAGGAGTGGATCAGACAAGCTGTGGCGTACCGGATGTCTCTTTCCATGGAGAAGATGCATGGCAGATGCCAAATCAAAGAACTGATAAAGCGTTAGGAGTTTATTATCACGATGTAGATGGTACAGATTGCTTTATCGCTTATAATATGTATGGTGAATCCCACTTTTTTGCATTGCCAGCACTGATGAAAAAGAAACGTTGGGAATGTGTGCTGTCAACAGGAGAAAAAATTGCAGTAGATGAGGAAAAAGAAATTCAAGTAGAAGGAAGAACGATTGCAGTATTCGTAGGAAAGGAAAGACAGACAGAATGAACACATTTACATTAAAAATGATAGCAGTCATAGCAATGTTGATCGATCATGTAGGACACGTGCTTTTTCCGGAAGTAGAGTTGTTAAGGATCATTGGAAGAATTGCTTTCCCGATTTTTGCATACGTTTTAGTAGAAGGTTTTCTTCATACGAAAGATGTATGGAAGTATTTGCAGCGTTTGTGTATATTTGCAATACTGTCAGAGATTCCATTTGACCTAGCGATTTATGGTAAGCCGTTTGTGTTTAGTCATCAAAATGTATTTTTTACATTAGCACTTGGATTGTTGTTATTGATTATGCTTGTAAAGCAAACATCTTCTTTTAAAAGTGTGTTGATAGGTGTGGCTATACTGTTGCTGAGTGAGCTCCTTAGAACAGATTATAGTAGTGTAGGGATTCTGATGATTTTGGGATTCTACATGTTCCGGCAGAGCAAAAAAGCACAGATTGGAATGGTTGCACTTTTAATGCTGTTATATATGGGAGGGTTGCAGATTTACGCAATGCTAGGATTGATTCCAATCGCATTTCACAATGGTGAGCAGGGGAGAAAAATGAAATGGTTCTTTTACGCATTTTATCCGATACATCTGCTTGTGCTATATGTGATAGGATTATGGATATAAGGAGGGGATAGAATGAAAGCATGGAGTCATTTTTGCACCATTACATATCATAAGTATCAAGTTATGAGAAATTGCTTTCAAGTTGGATTGTACCGGCAGGGGCTGCTTCATGATATGTCGAAATATACATGGACGGAGTTTCGGATTGGTGCAAAATATTATCAAGGAACAAGAAGTCCAAACAATGCAGAGCGTGAGGCAAGAGGATATTCTTCCGCATGGCTGCATCACAAAGGCAGAAATAAACATCATCTAGAATATTGGATTGACTATGGAATGGGAGAAGGTCATGCTATGACAGGCATGAAAATGCCAGTGAAATATGTAGTGGAAATGTTTATGGATCGGATTGCGGCATCAAAAGTGTATAAGAAAGAAGCATATACAGATGCGTGTCCATTAGAATATTATGAAGCTAGCAAAAAGCATTATCTGCTTCACAAAGATACGAGAAAGCTACTAGAGACCATGCTGGAAATGCTGGCAGAAAAGGGTGAAAAAGAGACATTTTCCTATGTGAAAAATGAAGTATTAAAAAACCGTGTACCATATTAAAAATGGATGCACGGTTTTGTATATTTTATTCTGGATAAACCAATCGTTCGTCAGAAATATTTTCCAACACGTCTAATAAGTATTTTCTTGCAAGGTAGTTCGCCATAGGCAGGTTCATATCTAAATAGTTTCCACAATCTTTGGCAGAAGCTCCAGGAATCTCAGTATGATAATCTTGAATGAAGGTAAACATTTCTTTCAACAAATCTATGATATCCCTTGAAACATAATCTCCGGCAAGAAGGAGATAAAAACCGGTACGGCATCCCATAGGTCCGAAATAAATAATCTTACTTCCCCATTGAGGGTGATTACGTAAGAAAGTAGCAGCAAGATGTTCGATCGCATGCATTTCTGCAGTGTTCATAACAGGTTCATCATTTGGGCTCGTCATACGAAGATCAAATGTTGTAATGGTTTCTGCACCAATATAATCTTTACGAGAAACATAAACTCCTGGTACGAGTTTGATATGGTCTATTGTAAAACTTGTAATTTTTTCCATATTATAATCCTCCTAAGTAGTTCTTCCGTTATTATAATAGAACGGACAGTTCTATTATAATGGTTTCCATTTCGGAAAACAAGTGGTATACTAAAGCATATTTGGAGGCGTAAGAAAAATGAAATTATATATTGTTAGACATGGAGAAACAGACTGGAATGTTGCAGGAAAGCTGCAGGGGAGAACGGATATTCCTTTGAATGAAAATGGAAGAAATGCAGCACTACAAACAAGAGAAAAACTGAAAGAGATTCCATTTGCGGTGGCATACACAAGTCCACTTGGAAGAGCTAAGGAAACAGCAGAATTGATTTTAGCGAATCGAGAGGTAGAGATCATAGAAGATGAAAGAATCATAGAAGTAGGATTTGGGATTTACGAAGGACAACAAAGAGGTTGTGCAGATGAAAACATTGAAAACTTCTTCCAAGATCCAGAAAACTATTGTCCGATGGGAGATGGAGAAGCGATTGAAGCAGTATTTCAAAGGGAAAGCGCATTTTTGCAAATGTTAAAACAAAACAAGTCCTATCAGGATAAGAATATATTGATCGTAACACATGGAGCTGCATTAAGTGGACTTTTGTGCGTGATCCATGGATGGAAGACAGCTGACTTTTGGAAGGGCGGATTACAGAAAAATTGTGGAGTGACTATTCAAGAAATCTTTTCATTATAGAAATTTTTTGATACAGAAAAGATTGTATCTCGACAAAAGTCATGGTAGAATAAAATCTAGTGAAATTTGGAGGATTAGTAGTATGATCAATGATAAAAAAGTTTTATTTAGTGGAATGCAGGCAACAGGTAATTTAACATTAGGAAATTATTTGGGAGCATTAAAGAACTGGATTACATTAAGTGATGAATATGAATGTTTTTACAGTGTAGTAGATATGCATTCAATTACAGTTCGACAAGATCCAGCAACACTTCGTAAAAGAGCAAGAGCATTGTTGACACTTTATATTGCAGCCGGATTGGATCCAGAAAAGAATTGTATTTATTATCAGTCTCATGTTTCTGGACATGCAGAACTAGCATGGATTCTGAACTGCTATACATATATGGGTGAATTGAACCGTATGACACAATTTAAAGATAAAGCAGCAAAACATGCAGACAATATCAATGCTGGATTATTTACGTATCCAGTACTTATGGCAGCAGATATTTTGCTATTCCAAGCAGATGTGGTTCCAGTTGGAATTGACCAAATGCAGCATTTGGAATTGACAAGAGATCTTGCAAAGAGATTTAACAGCATCTATGGGGATGTGCTTACTGTTCCAGAAGCATATATCGGTAAAGTAGGGGCGAAGATCATGAGTCTTCAAGAGCCTACAAAGAAAATGTCAAAATCGGATGAAAATCCGAACGCCAGCATTTACTTGATGGATGATCCAGATACGATCATTCGTAAATGTAAACGTGCTGTAACAGACTCGGAAGCACAGATTCTTTATCGAGATGAACAGCCAGGTGTGAAGAACTTAATTGATATTTATCGTGCATGTACGAATAAATCTGTAGAAGAAGTTGTGAAAGAATTTGATGGCAGAGGATATGGAGACTTCAAGATGGCTGTTGGTGAATCTGTAGTATCTGTATTGAAACCATTACAAGATGAAGTGGCAAGATTAGAAAAAGACAAAGCATACATTGACAGCATTATCAAAAATAATGCAGAAAAAGCAAATTACTATGCAACAAAAACATTACGAAAAGTACAAAAGAAAGTAGGATTCCCAGAAAGAATTCGATAATGAAAAGCAAAAAGCATTTGGTTCGCAAAAACCAAATGCTTTTGTTTTGTATATATTTAGTTATCTTCTTCAGCGTTATCCATTGTGTAAACTTGACGTTTTCTAGCCATTTCATCACTTTCAAGATATTCATCATATGTTGTAATCTTGTCGATGAGTTTTCCGCCTGGAACGATTTCCATAATACGGTTTGCTGTTGTTTGTACGATTTGGTGGTCACGTGAAGCGAAGAGAAGTACACCTGGGAATTTGATAAGCCCATTGTTAAGAGCTGTGATAGATTCCATATCAAGGTGGTCAGTAGGTTCGTCAAGAACAAGAACATTTGCTCCTGAAATCATCATTTTTGATAGTAAGCAACGAACTTTTTCTCCCCCTGAAAGCACTTTTACTTTCTTCACACCGTCATCTCCAGCAAATAACATTCTGCCTAAGAAACCACGTACATAAGTAACATCTTTTTCTTCAGAATATTGAGTCAACCATTCTACGATAGTATCTTCATTGTCAAATTCGTGTGTACTATCTTTTGGGAAATAGCTTTGTGTAGTTGTAACACCCCATTTGTAAGAACCTGAATCTGGTTCCATTTCTCCAGTTAAGATTTTGAATAAAGTTGTTTTTGCTAATTCGTTACCACCAACGAAAGCAACTTTATCTTCACGATTGATTGTGAATGACAAATCATCTAAGATCTTTACACCATCGATTGTCTTAGAAAGACCTTCTACAGAAAGTACTTCGTTACCGATAGAACGGTTAGGACGGAAGTCGATATATGGGTATTTTCTGCTAGATGGACGAATTTCATCTAATTCAATTTTTTCTAAAGCACGTTTACGAGAAGTTGCTTGTTTTGATTTGGAAGCGTTCGCACTAAATCTTTGGATAAAGTCTTGTAATTCTTTGATCTTTTCTTCTTTCTTGCGGTTTGCTTCTTTCATTTGACGTACGAGCAATTGGCTAGATTCGTACCAGAAATCATAGTTACCAGCATATAATTGGATTTTACCATAATCGATATCAGCGATATGTGTACATACTTTATTCAAGAAATAACGGTCATGGGATACTACGATAACTGTATTATCGAAGTTGATCAAGAATTCTTCTAACCAAGCAATCGCATCTAAATCCAAGTGGTTCGTAGGTTCGTCAAGAAGAAGAATATCTGGATTTCCAAATAAAGCTTGTGCTAATAATACTTTGACTTTTTCAGCCCCTGTTAAATCTTTTAAGAATTTGTAATGCAGATCAGTGTCGATTCCAAGTCCGTTTAAAAGTGTTGCAGCATCGGATTCGGCATTCCATCCATCCATTGTTGCAAATTCGCCTTCTAATTCAGAAGCTTTGATACCATCTTCTTCT
>CAYTRJ010000065.1:0-10318 GCA_964440185.1 uncultured Faecalimonas sp.
CAGAAGAAGAAGTAAGAGGAACTGTAAAAGAATTAGCAGAAAAATATGAAATTGATACATTTACAATGACAGGATTTTTAGATGGTATCAATGACAGCTTAAAAGAAGAAAATCCAATTGAAACAATGGAAGAAGATACAGTAGTAAACCTTGTATTTGATAAAGAAAAATTATACAAAAACATGGTAGATGCAAAAGCTGACTGGTTATATGAACTTCCACAATGGGAAAATATTTTTACAGAAGAAAAACGTAAAGAATTATACAAAGAACAAAAAAATTCTGGAACAATCCGTAAGGAAAAGAAAATTGGAAGAAATGATCCATGCCCATGCGGTTCAGGCAAGAAGTATAAAAAATGCTGTGGAAGATAATTGTTTTTTAGAGTCTGGTATATCCAGGCTCTTTTTTGTTCATACTAACTTTAAAATGAATAAAAGGAGGTATGACAATGCCAGAATTAAAATGTGGAGTTATAACATGTACACATAACTATGAAAACTATTGTGAATTAGACAAGATTGAGGTGGTAGGAAACACAGCAAAACAAGCAAGAGATACAAGCTGTGGAAGTTTTGAAGAGAGAAGATCAGAAAGTTGTGGAAATGCTTCAAAACAAGTTTCTGCAACAAGCCATATCAATTGTCAGGCACAACAATGCAAATACAATGAAGGATGTAAATGCTGTGCTGGAAAAATCAGTGTTATGGGAACAAATGCTTCTAAAATTGAACAAACAGAATGTGCAACATTTGATGCATAGCATTTTTTTGAAAGGCCCGCAAGGGCCTTTTATTCTTGACGGTGCTTATATAAGAGTTGTATAATGAAACTACTATCGGTTATTGGGAGGAAAATAAAATGCCAATACGTGTACAGAATGATTTACCTGTAAAAGAAATTTTAGAACATGAAAATATATTTGTGATGGATGAGTTTCGGGCAACGCATCAAGATATCCGTCCGTTGAAGGTGGGATTACTGAACCTAATGCCACTTAAAGAAGATACGGAACTTCAGATTTTACGTTCCCTTTCGAATACACCATTACAAGTAGATGTGGTCTTTGTGAATGTTTCAAGTCATGAATCGAAGAACACATCAACAAGTCACTTGAATAAATTCTATGTACCATTTTCGGAAATTAAGAAACAAAAGTTTGATGGATTTATTATTACTGGAGCACCAGTGGAACAGATGCCATTTGAGGATGTAGACTACTGGGAAGAGTTGAAAGAGATCATGGAATGGACGAATACTCATGTGACATCAACTATGCATCTGTGCTGGGGAGCGCAAGCCGGGATTTATTATCACTATGGTGTAAATAAGAAGCAGCTGGATGCAAAAGTATTTGGTGTGTTTGAACATTTCGTGGAAAATAGAAAAACACCACTTGTAAGGGGATTTGATGATGTTTTCTATGCACCGCATTCGCGCCACACAGCCGTTCCGACAGAAGCGTTGAGAAAAATTGAAGATTTAGTAATCTTAGCAGAGTCGGAAGAGGCGGGAGTCTTCTTATGTATGTCCAAGGACGGAAGACGTATTTTTGTAATGGGACATCCAGAGTATGACCGAATTACATTACATAATGAGTATATGCGTGATAAAAATAAAGGATTAGAGATTGCAGTACCAAAGAACTATTATCCAAATGATAATTGTGAGAATCGACCAAGATTGACTTGGAGATCTCATGCCAACAACCTTTATACGAATTGGTTGAATTACTACGTATATCAGAATACACCATATGAATGGGAATAAAAACAAATGAGGATATCGCTATGAGTAAATTATATTTTAAATTTGGCGCAATGGGGAGTTCGAAAACAGCCAATGCGTTAATGACTGTTTTTAATTATGAAGAAAAAGGGAAGGCTGTATTGATCTTAAAACCATCTATTGATAATCGGGATGATAAAATAGATGAGAACGGAAAAAGAATAGCAATTTTGAAATCAAGAATCGGATTATCAAATATGGCCAATGTCATACAAGAAGCAGATGATATAGTGGTGTATGTGGATGATGTGCTAAAGACAAGAGCAGTAGATGTAATTGTATGTGATGAATGTCAATTCTTTACAGAAAAACAGATTGATGATTTGAAATACATTTCTACATATAGAGATATTCCTGTGCTGTGTTTTGGATTACGTTCCGATTTCCAGACAAAGCTGTTTTCTGGAAGTAAAAGACTGTTTGAAATCGCAGACAGTATTTCTGAAGTCAAATCTATTTGCAGATGTGGTAAGAAAGCAATCGTAAATGCGAGACTAGACAAAAATGGAAATGTTGTTGTAGAAGGAGATCAAGTAGATATTGGGGGAAATGAAAAATACGAAAGTATGTGTTGGGAGTGCTGGAAAAAGTCTCAAGAGAACCCTTCATAAGCCTCTATAAACTGGAAGTGGACCAGATGCTTTCTGCTGGGATAAGATATTATTATCTAAGATAGAAAGAAACATCTGGTATGCCACTAGCCGTATTTAGAATATGGAAAATTTAATAGTATAGAGAGCAGCATAGCATGTTTTGGAGTATTTTGAGATTGTCAAGAGTGACAGTCTATTTTTTTAACCAAAATTATGGGATGTGGAAAGAGCGTTTTTTGTATATTATTACATTATGAAATATGTTGACGCTTTATGTACAGAGTGGTAAGATAGGTAATGCAGAATAAATACTGTATATAGTGATTAATAGGGGAATGAAACACTAGATATAGATAAAACAAAAATATGAAAGGAGAAACAGAATATGATTAAAGTTGTGAAAAAAGATGGATCATTGGAAGAGTTCAACGTCCAGAAGATTATTGTGGCAGTTAATAAGTCAGCATACCGTGCGATGATTAAATTCACAGAAGAGGAATTGGATTTCATTTGCCATTATGTAGAAGAAGAAGTAAAGAAGATGGGATTAAATTCGATTCAAATAGCACAAATGCATAATGTGGTAGAAGGGGCACTTGAAAGAGTTAATCCAATGGTTGCGAAAAGCTATAGAGATTATCGCAATTATAAGCAAGATTTTGTTCACATGCTAGATGAAGTGTACAAGAAGAGTCAATCTATCATGTATATTGGAGATAAAGAAAACAGTAATACGGATAGTGCGCTTGTATCAACAAAAAGAAGTTTGATTTTCAATGAATTGAATAAAGAATTATATAAAAAGTTTTTCCTTACAGTGGAAGAGATTCAAGCTATTCGTGAAGGATATATCTATATCCATGATATGTCAGCAAGACGTGATACAATGAACTGCTGCTTGTTTGATGTGCAAAATGTATTGAGTGGTGGATTTGAAATGGGAAATCTTTGGTATAACGAACCAAAAACACTTGATACAGCATTTGATGTTATTGGAGACATTGTGCTGAGCGCAGCAAGTCAGCAATATGGTGGATTTACAGTACCTAGTGTGGATGACATCATTGCTCCATATGCAGAAAAATCTTTTAATAAGCATGTAGAAAAATATCGTTCTTTAGGATTAGATGAAGAAGTGGTACAAAAAGTTGCATGGCAAGATTTGGAAAAAGAAATGGAACAAGGATTCCAAGGATGGGAATACAAGTTCAATTCAGTATCGTCAAGCCGTGGAGATTATCCATTTATCACAGTGACAGCAGGTACGAATACTACAAAATATGGTAAGTTAGCAACAATCACAATGTTGAAAGTACGTCAAAATGGACAAGGGAAAGAAGGACATAAGAAACCAGTGTTATTCCCTAAGATTGTGTTCTTGTACGATGAGAACTTACATGGTCCTGGAAAAGAATTAGAAGATGTATTTGAAGCTGGAATTGAATGTTCAAGAACAACTATGTATCCAGACTGGTTGAGTTTGACTGGAAAAGGTTATATTGCAAGTATGTATAAGCAATATGGGAAAATCATCAGCCCAATGGGATGTCGTGCGTTCCTTTCGCCTTGGTATGAAAGAGGTGGAATGAACCCAGCAGATGAAAATGATACACCAGTATTTGTTGGACGTTTTAACATTGGTGCAGTAAGTTTGCATTTACCTATGATTTATGCAAAAGCGAGACAAGAAAGCAAAGATTTTTATGAAGTATTAGATTATTACTTAGAATTGATTCGTCAATTACACATTCGCACATACGACTATTTGGGAGAACTAAAAGCTTCTACGAATCCATTGGCTTACTGTGAAGGCGGATTCTATGGTGGAAAACTTGGAATCTACGACAAGATCAAACCATTATTGAAATCTGCAACAGCATCTTTCGGGATTACAGCGTTAAATGAGTTGCAACAACTTCATAACAAGAAATCATTAGCAGAAGATGGACAATTCGCATTGGAAGTATTGGAATATATCAACAAGAAAGTAAACGAATTCAAAGAAGAAGATGGACATTTATATGCGATTTATGGAACTCCAGCAGAAAACTTATGTGGTGTTCAAGTACAGCAATTCCGTAAGAAATATGGAATTATTGAAAATGTATCAGATAGAGAATATGTAAGCAATAGTTTCCACTGTCATGTAACAGAAGATCTTACACCAATCCAAAAACAAGATTTAGAAGGACGTTTCTGGGAACTTTCAAATGGCGGAAAGATTCAATATGTAAAATATCCAATTAACTATAATGTGGAAGCAATTAAAACGTTGGTACGCCGTGCAATGGATTTGGGATATTATGAAGGAGTAAATCTTTCGTTATCTTACTGTGATGATTGTGGGCACCAAGAATTAGCGATGGATGTATGTCCGGTTTGTGGAAGTGAAAACTTGACAAAGATTGAGCGTATGAACGGATATTTATCATATTCCCGTGTGAAAGGCGATACGCGTCTGAATGATGCCAAAATGGCAGAAATTGCAGAAAGGAAAAGTATGTAATGAGATATCATAATATAACAAAAGATGACATGTTGAATGGAGCAGGACTTCGAGTAGTCCTATGGGTAGCAGGATGCTCTCATTGCTGCAAGGAATGCCACAATCCAATCACATGGGATCCAAATGGTGGATTAGAATTCGATGAAGATGCGAAACAAGAGATTTTTGCAGAATTAGAGAAAGATTATGTAAGTGGTATCACATTTAGTGGAGGAGATCCCCTACATATCAATAATGTATATGATGTAACAGACCTAGCAAGGGAAATTCGAGAAAAATATCCAAACAAAACAATTTGGCTATATACTGGTGCAACATGGGAAGAAGTTGCGAATACAAAGGTTATGCAATACGTAGATATTGTTGCGGATGGTGAGTTTGAAGTGGATAAATTCGATGCGAACTTGCATTGGGTAGGAAGTGCGAATCAAAGAGTGATTGATGTAAAACGTACATTAGAAAAAGGGGAAGTAGTTTTATATGAAGATTAATATCAAAAGATTAACAAAGACAGCTATACTTCCTGAAAGAGGAAGTGCATATGCGGCAGGATATGATTTGTTTGCTGATATTGAGGCAGCAGTGGAAATCAAACCACATGAAACATTTCTAGTTCCAACAGGCCTTGCGATGGAGATTCCAGAAGGTTATTTTGGCGGGATTTTTGCAAGAAGTGGATTGTCAATGAAAGAGGGACTCCGTCCAGCAAATTGTTGTGGCGTTGTAGATGCAGACTATCGTGGGCAAGTATGTGTATCACTTCATAATGATAGTGATATAATAAGAACAATTACTCCACAACAAAAGATTGCACAATTGGTAGTTGTCCCATTCTTAAATGTAGAATTTGACGAAACAGAGGAACTTAGTGACACAGTACGTGGCGCAGGTGGATTTGGTTCGACTGGAAAGTAAAAGAGTATAGAAAAACCTTCACATGGAAATGCTGATAGAAAGTATTCGTGTGGAGGTTTTTTATTGTGGAAGAAAAACAGAAAGTATTCCGTACACTGAAAGAAAATATTTTTTATATGAATCAAATGCTCCCAGTGGGGGAAAGTTTTGATCTGATTCAAAGAGAGATTATCATCGGAGAACGAAAAAGTATCTTCTATTTTATAGATGGTTTTACGAAAGATGAAGCAATGCAAAAGATGATCACAGGATTTTTTGCACTAAAAAAAGAAGATATGCCAACAACAGCAACGGGATTTTCCAAAATGTGCATTCCTTATGTGGAAGTGGATGTTATTGATGAGTTTGACTTGGTCATTCGAAATGTGCTGTCGGGGGTTACTTGCTTATTTATAGAAGGGTATGAAGCTTGTTTTGCGATTGATTGTAGAACGTATCCTGCAAGAAGTGTGGATGAACCAGAGAAGGATAAATCGCTTCGGGGATCAAGAGATGGATTTGTAGAGACCATAGTGTTTAATACTGCATTGATTCGCCGCAGAATACGAGATCCACATTTGGTTATGAAAATGTTAGATATAGGAAAAAGCTCTAGAACGGATGTAGCTCTTTGCTATATGTCTGATCGGGTGGATGAAGGGCTTTTGCAAAAACTTTTGCAGCGCTTGCAAGATATTGAAATAGATGCACTTCGTATGAATCAGCAAAGTCTTGCGGAATGTTTGTATAAACGGAAATGGTATAATCCGTTTCCAAAATTTAAATTTACAGAAAGACCAGATACAGCAGCAGTATGCTTGTTAGAAGGAAAAGTAGTATTGCTGGTTGATAATTCACCGTCTGCAATGATTTTACCTACTTCGATTTTAGATGTAGTAGAAGAGGCAAATGATTATTATTTTCCAACACTTACGAATATTTATTTGAAAATGTCGCGAGCAATCATTGCGATTGGAACGGTGTTCTTAACACCGATCTTTCTTTTGTTTATGCAAAATCAAACATGGATTCCGGAGAGATTTGCTTTTGTTGTGATACAAGATATGGTAAATATACCAGTGTTTTGGCAACTTGCTATTCTAGAAATTGCTATTGATGGATTGCGGCTCGCAGCGCTAAACACGCCTAGTATGTTAAGCACTCCGCTGAGTGTGATTGCGGGGATTGTAATGGGGGAATTTGCGGTGGAATCTGGATGGTTTAATTCGCAAGTTATGGTTTATATGGCGTTTGTAGCAATAGCAAATTATACACAGCCCAATTTTGAATTGGGATATGCGCTGAAGTTTATGCGTTTGTTGATCTTGATATTGACAGCGCTCTTTAATTGGATTGGATTTGCAGCAGGTGTGGTGATCGTGGTTAGTTCGTTGGTGTTTAATAAGACTTTATCAGGAAGAAGTTATTTGAATATAAAATTAGACAAAAAAGGAGAATCTCGGTTTTGAGATTCTCCTTTGAAATTACAATTTGAAAATACCTAATCCAGTTGCAATAGAACTTACAAGGATAATAACTAAAATAATAGGAGCGATCCATTTGATCATAACTGTAAATAATTTTTCGCTCTTGAATTGTCCGTCAGATGATTTAACTTCGTCTGAAATTACCTTTGGTCCAATTACAAATCCAATAAGGATACATGTTAGCAGTGCAACGATTGGCATGATTACACTATTACTGATAAAGTCGAAAGTATCGAGGATAGACATACTTCCAAAGAATGTAATATCGCTCCATGCACTGAAACCTAATGCAGATGGGATTCCCATTGCTAAACAGAAGATTGTTACTACGATACATGTAAAGGTTCTATTCCAGTGGAACTTATCACAAAGAATAGAAACAATTGTTTCCATTAAGGAAATGGAAGATGTAAGTGCAGCAAAGAATACTAATATGAAGAAGAGTGTTCCGATAGCACCTCCAAATGCCATGCTATTAAATACTTTTGGCAAGGTAATGAACATTAAGCTAGGACCTGCTTGCAAGTTTTCAGCTGTACCGCCAGAAAATGCGAATACACCAGGAACAACCATAAGCCCTGCCATGAATGCGATTCCTGTATCAAAGATTTCAATTTGGCGAACAGAAGATTCAAGTTTGTTTTCTTTCTTCATATAAGAACCATATGTAATCATGATACCCATTGCAAGGGACATAGAATAGAACATTTGTCCCATGGCTGCTAATACAGTTTTAACAGAGAAGTTTGCAAAGTTTGGTTTGATGTAATAGATAAGTCCTTCGATTGCGCCATCTACTGTTAATCCGTAGCATGCAATAACAACTGTTAAAACAACTAAGATTGGCATTAAAAATTTACTTACAGTTTCGATTCCTTTTTCAACACCAAGTAAAACGATGACTGCTGTAAGACCAATGTATAAGAAGAACCAGCCGATCGGTTCTCCTACTGTGCCGATAAATGATGTAAAATATTCATCACCTGCTGCAGCATTGACACCACCTGTAGCAAAAGTAAATAAGTATTTTGTTACCCATCCACCAATTACACTATAATATGGTAAAATAATGGAAGGTACAATGGCAGTTAAAACACCTAAGAATCCGAAGCGTTTATCAAGTTTTGTATAAGCTTCGATTGCGCTTAGGCCTGTCTTTCTACCGATAGCAATTTCGGCAATCATTAAAGTGAAGCCAAAAGTTACAACAAGAATTAAGTATACTAATAAGAAAGTTCCGCCACCATACTGTGCAGCAAGATATGGGAAACGCCAAATGTTACCAAGTCCAACTGCAGAACCTGCAGCAGCGAGAACGAAGCCAATCTTATTTGTAAAATTACTACGTTGACTCATATAAAATTTTCCTCCTTTAGAATAATGTCTGTTTGACATTTGTTGCTTTACAACGTTAAGAAGTATTATGCCATAGAAATGTAGTAAAGGCAAGGAAAATTAAAAAAGTTGAAAAAATGTGTTGACACTCAAAAAGGTATGTGCTATTATAACACGCGTGAGGCAAAAGAAAGTAGAGTTCCACTCTCACCCTAGCATGAATGGATGACTAGCGGTTGATATTGACGCATAAGAAAAGGTACGTAAGTGACCCTGGTATGCAGAGAGAATGGGTGGATAGTTTGTAACTATTCATTTTTTTTGCGCATGAAGAGAGTAAAGTAAGTATTATTTTTGGAGGTGTACGACCATTAGCGATTTAATGATTAATGAGCAAATCAGAGACAAAGAAGTCAGAGTGATTGGTGAAAATGGTGACCAATTAGGTATTATGTCAGCTAGAGAAGCTATGAAGCTTGCACAAGAGGCTGAATTAGATTTAGTGAAGATTGCTCCAACAGCAAAGCCACCTGTTTGTAAGATTATCGATTACGGTAAATACAAATATGAAATGACAAGAAAAGAAAAAGAAGCAAAGAAAAAACAAAAAACAGTTGACGTAAAAGAAGTACGTCTCTCGCCAAATATTGACACAAACGACTTAAACACAAAAGTAAACAGTGCGAAGAAGTTTATTCAAAAAGGTGATAAAGTAAAAGTTACTTTACGTTTTCGAGGTAGAGAAATGGCTCACATGTCTACAAGTAAACATATCTTAGATGATTTTGCAGATATGATGAAAGAGGTAGCATCTGTTGAGAAACCAGCAAAACTCGAAGGTAGAAGCATCAGCATGGTTTTAACTGAAAAACGTTAAACAATAAAGAAGCATATTAAGGAGGAACATATCATGCCAAAATTGAAAACAAATAGAGCAGCTGCAAAGCGCTTCAAAAAAACAGCTACAGGTCAACTTAAAAGAAATAAAGCTTACAAGAGCCATATCTTAACTAAGAAATCTACTAAGAGAAAAAGAAATCTTAGACATGCAACTATTACAGATGCAACTAATGTTAAGAACATGAAAAAAGTATTACCATACTTATAAGATCGAAGAAGGAGGATTAGAAAGACATGGCAAGAATTAAAGGCGGAATGAACGCTAGAAAAAAACACAACAGAACATTAAAACTAGCTAAAGGTTACAGAGGAGCTAGATCTAAACAATACAGAGTAGCAAAACAATCAGTTATGAGAGCTTTAACATCTTCATATGCTGGTAGAAAACAACGCAAACGTCAAATGAGACAATTATGGATCGCTCGTATCAATGCAGCAGCTAGAATGAACGGTTTATCATACAGCAAAATGATGCACGGCTTAAAAGTAGCTGGTGTAGAAATCAACAGAAAAATCTTAGCTGACATGGCAGTTAATGATGCTCAAGGTTTCGCAACATTAGCAGAATTAGCAAAAGCAAACTTAGCATAATTATGCTTAGAAGAGTAGAAATCCATTGTGGATTTCTACTCTAAATTGTAAATAAAAGATGGAATTGTTTAAAAAAATAAAAAAGTTAAGAAAATATCAAAAAAGGTGTTGACAAAAAAGAAGCCTTGAGATATACTAACATTTGTCAATAGCGATGACAAAACAACTTAACGGGGTGTGGCTCAGCTTGGCTAGAGCGCCTGGTTTGGGACCAGGAGGTCGCA
>CAYTRJ010000066.1:0-10205 GCA_964440185.1 uncultured Faecalimonas sp.
TATTTAGCATCAAAAGCTTCATAACTTCTTGCTCTTGATGTCTCATTTCTTCCATATAGTACGCTGCAATTGTTGCAGGTTGATTAAAAAGTAAACCTTTTTTTGCAGTCGCCTTTGATAAGCGTTTTGCTAATTCTGATAAACATAAAATTTGAATTGATTTTACTTCACCAATTCCTTTAATTTCTCTTAGTTTTTCTAAAGTAAGGTAATGAATATTTAATATACCTTCTTCATCATTTTGGGAATTAAGAATTTGACGCGCTAATTCCAATGAAGAAATTCCCTTTACGCCGGTACGTAAGATAACAGCCAGAAGCTCCGAATCTGTGAGATTGGAAGCTCCTAACCGTAAACATTTTTCATAAGGGCGATCGTCCTTTGTAAGCTCTTTGATCATTCGTTCATTAGATTCACTGGCACACGCTTAGATAAAGCGATAAATGAGTGCTGCAAGTAATAATCCTAAGATACTTGCAATTGTAATTTTGATATTAAGTCCAAATGTAATAATTAGAATTCCTAGATTTAAAATGATAGGACTATCCAAACCAAATGTTTGTCCATAGCTAAGCCAGCTAAGTCCACTCATACTTTCGGTAAGTGATGCAATAAATCCACCAAGTACAATTCCTGCAAGCATCAAAATAATTAATACCCACACATTTTTAGAACCTGCTCTTCTCATATGTACTCCTCCCCCAAACTTTACTTATTTTAACACACTTTAAAAAAGGTGTATAGAGCTAGCATATTAATTTTTTCTGAAGAAAACATGTCAAATCTAGTCGAAAGATTTAAATGTTTTACCAAGCATTTCTGCGATTTTAATCCCGTCCATGGCTGCAGATGTGATTCCACCAGCATATCCAGTACCTTCTCCACATGGATAAATCCCTGTATTTTCGGCCTGTAAATTTGCATCTCTCACAATACGAACAGGCGATGAAGTTCTGCTTTCTACACCAGAAAGGATGGTGTCGTCATTTGCAAATCCATGAATTTGTTTGTCGAACGATTTTATTCCTTCTGCTATCGATTCTCCGATTTGAGTAGGAAAAATTGCTCTCACGTTTGCAAATGTATATTCCCCTTTTATTTGAGGTGTCACATTTACTACTTGATTCGACACACGATTTTCACAGAAATCTTTATATAATTGTACAGGCACCTTTCCAGAACCAATCTCATAAGCTTTTCGTTCTAACTGACGTTGAAAATCAACACCTGCCAGTGGATGTTCTGTTCCATAATCTTCTGGCGTGACCGTAACAATAATCGCACTATTTGCATTTTCACCTGCACGTGCATAATAGCTCATACCATTTACTGCAAGCATTCCTTCTTCAGAGGAAGCATTTACAACATAACCACCTGGGCACATGCAGAAAGAGTATACCCCTCTTCCATTCTCCAATGTTGTTGCTACTTTGTAGGCTGCTGCCGGAAGTTGATATGGAGAATCTGCTCCATACTGAGAATCATTGATCATTGATTGCTTATGTTCTACACGAACACCAACTGCAAATGCTTTCGCTTCCATTGGAAGTTTCTTCTTGTGAAGCATCTGAAAAGTGTCTCTTGCACTATGACCGATGGCAAGCACCATCACTTCTGCTGGATAATTTTTTTCACCAGTAGGTGTTGTGATTTTTACAGCAGATAAATTTCCATTTGTCAAAGTAAAATCTGTTAATTGACTATGGAAATGAATTTCTCCACCCCATTGTTCAATTTGTTTTCTCATATTACGAACAACATTGATCAAAATATCTGTTCCGATATGAGGTTTGTTCATATAAAGAATTTCTTCTGGTGCACCATTTTGCACAAAGATTTCCAATACCTTATGATTTCTTCCAAATGTATCTTTCACGAGTGTGTTCAATTTACCATCCGAGAATGTACCAGCACCGCCTTCGCCAAACTGTACATTGGAATTTGGTTTTAGTACACCTGTTTTCCAAAACGTTTCAATATCTTGCTGACGTTCATCTACTGCTGCACCACGCTCAAACACGATAGGTTTGTATCCATGTTCTGCAAGTAAATAAGCACAAAATAAACCAGCTGGTCCGCTTCCAATGATCACAGGACGATTTTTCAAATCTGTTGTTCCTGTTTTTTCAAACTGATAAATTTGTTCCTTCGCAATAGTTACCTGATTTCCTTTTTGTTTTTTTAATACTTTTTGTTCGTTTGTAACCGCAACATCAACAGTGTAAACATACCATAATTCTGGTTTTTTACGTGCATCTAAAGATTGTTTTTTGATGCGGTATCTAATAACTTCCTGTTCAGAAATACGTAATGTCTTTGCAATTTTTTGCAAGAGTTCCTGTTCTGAATGATTTGGATGAAGCTTTAATTGTCCAATACGAAGCATATCTATACTCCTTTCGCTGCATGATATCCTGCCAAATAGCCTGTGGACCATGCCCATTGTAAATTATAGCCGCCACAAATTCCATCTACATCAAGCAGCTCTCCTGTTATATAAAGATGTTTGCATTTTTGGGATTCCATAGTTGCAGCATCCACTTCTGTCGTACAAACCCCACCAGCACAAATTTGTGCTTGATCAAAAGAGTTGGCCGAATCTAATCCTACTTTAAAGTGTTTGCATCGCTCTAGGAAATATAAAAAGTCCGATTCTGGAATTTCAGAAATCATTATGTTTTCATCAATTCGGCTCGCTTTCAGAAGCAGTCCGATCAGTTTTTGATGAAATACTCCAATTAAGAAGTCTGCTGCCTTTTTACTACCATGTTTTTCTCGACGTTCTATCATATAAGATTTCCAACTCTCTTCTGACATGCTAGGAATAAAATCAAGTTCTGCAAATACATCTTTTTTCTCATAAAATCCTTTCGCTGCAAAGCGACTGATTTGAAATACAGGAATACCCGAAATACCATAATTCGTAAGCTGCAATTCTCCTGTGTCAGAAGCAAGACACACTCCATCTACATAAAGAGATACCTTTGCTTGTGTACGTACACCAGATACCTGCTTGTAGAAACGTCCGGTTCCTTTTAATTGTACCAGTGCTGGTACTACGGGGATAATCGAATGTCCAAATGATTTTGCTAAGTTATAACCACTTCCATCTGATCCAAGCACAGGAGCTGCTTTTCCTCCTGTGGCAAGAATTACTGCATCCGCTTTATAGCTGGAATAATTTGTTTTTACATGAAATTGCTCCTTTTTTTGAATAATGTTTGTAGCACATTCTTCTAATCTTACAATGATTCCAAGTCGCTCTATTTCCATGCAAAGCACATCTACAATTGTGGTTGCTTGATCAGAAATCGGATAAACATAACCATTTCGTTCTTTGAAGATAACACCTAGTTCTTCAAAGAATTTTAACGTATCTTTGTAACCAAATCGTTCTAATACTGGAGCAAGGATACTGGTATCATCACTTCGAAAGCACTCCTGCTTCATATATGTATTAGTTAAATTACATTTCCCGTTTCCTGTGGAAAGAATCTTTTTACCGAGCTTTTCTTTCTGCTCCAAAATGGTAACACATGCACCATTTCTTGCTGCAACGATTGCCGCAACAAGTCCAGATGCACCGCCACCTATAACAATTACATGTCTTTTTTGCATAATGTTACTAGTCCTTTATTTACTAACTCTTGTAACGATTTTAAAATACCAAATTTTGCGTGATTCCATGTAAGTCCACCTTGGAAATAAACAGCATAAGGTGGCTTTACAGGGCCGTCAGCACTAAGTTCGATCGAAGATCCTTGTACAAATGCGCCTGCTGCCATAATAACATTGCTGTCATATCCCGCCATTGGACTTGGTTCTGGTGATACATAGCTATCAACAGCTGCTGCTCCTTGGATTCCTTTGCAGAATGCAACCATTGCTTCTGCAGAACCTAATGTGACTGCTTGAATGATATCATGTCTTGATTCTGTTCCATTTGGAATAACTGGGAATCCCAAACGTTCATAAATATTTGCAGCAAAAATCGCTCCTTTTAAGGCACCTGCAACAACTGTTGGTGACAAGAAAAATCCTTGATAGAACGATTGCATGACACCTAAAGAAGCACCTACTTCTTTTCCAAGTCCTGGTGATGTCAAACGAACAGCACAGTTTTCAATACATTCATTTGTTCCTGCCACATATCCTCCGATTGGTGCAAGTCCACCGCCTGGATTCTTAATAAGAGATCCGACAATCATATCTGCCCCAACATCACTTGGTTCGATTGTTTCAACAAATTCACCATAGCAGTTATCTACCATGCAGATCACATCTGGCTTGATTCCTTTTACAAAAGCAATCAATTCACCAATTTGTTTTACTGAAAAACTTGGACGTGTTTGATAGCCTTTTGAACGTTGAATAGTTACAATTTTTGTTTTTTCGT
This sequence comes from uncultured Faecalimonas sp., assembly GCA_964440185.1. GTDB lineage: Bacteria > Bacillota > Clostridia > Lachnospirales > Lachnospiraceae > Faecalimonas. The sequence goes on from CAYTRJ010000066.1 coordinate 4,397, forward strand.
TGATTGCTTTACGAATGTTTTCATAATCAAATGAACCATCTTCTAATAAGTCAACTTGCTTATAAGACACTCCGTATTCTGCAAGTGAACCGCGAGAAGGACGAATACCAATTACTTCTTCCAAGGTATCGTAAGGTTTTCCTACCGGTGATAACAATTCATCTCCCGGTCTTAAGTTTGCACTCAATGCTAAGTGAAGTGCATGTGTACCACAAGTGATCTGTGGACGTACTAATGCGGCTTCTGTATGAAATGTTTTTGCATATACTTCTTCTAAGATATCACGGCCAAGATCGTTATGCCCATAGCCGCTTGCATAGTTAAAACAGGTATCACTTACACGTGCTTGCTGCATAGCATGAATTACCTTTAATTGATTGTATTCTGCAACTTTATCGATTTCCAAAAAACGATCTTTTAGGAAATTTTCAATTTCTTCTCCGTATGCAAGTACCTCTTCTGAGATACCTAATTCATTATACATTGTTGATTTATTTAACATGATAGATTTATCCTTTCCTTAATCTTCTGTATCATAGCCTCTAAAATTTTATTTTCATCTCGTTCATAGTCTTTTTTGTCAATCCAAATAACATCTGACTCTCTGCGAAACCATGTCAACTGTCGTTTGGCAAAATGTCTTGTGTCTCGTTTTAGCATATAAATAGCTTCTTCCAGAGAAATTTCCCCGTCCAAATAACTTAAAATCTCTTTATACCCTAATCCTTGCATCGAAACCATATCTTTGGTATAGCCTTTCTGTTGAAGTGATTCTACTTCTTCTATAAGCCCTTCTTGCAACATTTGATCAATACGTAAATCAATTCGGTTATAAAGCACTTCACGTTCATCTGTTAGTACGAAATAGCAAAAGTCATAAGGTGATTGCTTTGCCTTTTCTTTTTCATTATGTTCAGAAATTTTTTGTCCTGTCTGTTTATAAAATTCCAAAGCACGAATAACACGTTTTACATTATTCATGTGAATTTGATCAGCTGATTCTGGATCAACTGCACGAAGCATCTGATGTATATACTCCGCACCTTTCTCATTTGCCAATTGTTCTAATTCTGCTCGATAAGAAGTATCTTCATTACTTTCTGTAAAATCAATATCATTTAAAAGTGCCTGGATATAAAATCCGGTTCCTCCAACTACAATAGGAATTTTATTTTTTGCATAGATTTCTTCTAAGGCAGCTTTTGCCATCTTTTGGAACCGTACTACATGAAATTCTTCATCTGGCTCTAATTCATCAATTAAATAATGTTTTACACCTTGCATTTCCTCGGGACGGATTTTAGCAGAACCAATATCCATATGTTTATAAACCTGCATGGAATCTGCTGAAATGATTTCACCATTTAGTGCCTTGGCAAGTCCTATGGATGCTTTTGTTTTTCCTACTGCTGTAGGTCCTGTTAATATAATCATTGGTTTTTTCATCATATTCCTACACAATCCTTTTAAATTTCTTTTCTAGCTCCCGTTTTGTCATGGAAATGATCGTTGGTCTTCCATGTGGGCAATGATATGGGTTATCAAGCGCCAGCAATTCTTGAATCAAAACTTCCATTTCTCTTGCTGAAAGTCTCTGATTTCCTTTTACTGCTGCTTTACATGACATAGACGCCACTTTTTCTGAAATCAGATCAGGTGCAATTTTAGAAGAAATGCCATCTACCAGACCATCTAACATTTCTATCAGCAACTCTTTTTTTGCGATAGAAAAAAGATTATCTGGAACTGCTCGAATGGCATAGGAAGCGCCGCCAAATCCTTCGATTTCAAATCCGATGTTTGTAAAATGAGTCATATTTTCTTCTAAAACTTGTGCTTCCTGCATAGATAGATTTAAAATGATCGGCGGACTTAAATATTGAGATGTATATTCCCTATCTTTCATCCCTTTCAACGTACGTTCATATAGCACCCTTTCATGAGCTGCATGCTGATCTATGATATAAAGCTGTTCCTTGAATTCCACTAACCAATAAGTATCAAATAGCTGTCCGATCAATTTATGTTCCACAACCGCTTCTTTTGTAAGAAGTTTTTCTTCAAATAAAGTAGTTTGTACAATTTCTTCCTGTTTTACAGACTCTGGATTTTTGGGAAGTTCTACCGATTTACGATAATTTGCTGCTTCCTGTATCTTAGTCATCTGGATCTCCGGTTTGTATACTTGTTGTACATCTTTCACTTCTGCCTGAGACATTTGATTATGATAAGAAGTTACACGTTCCTTCATTTTTTGCATAAAATAATCTAAATTTTGTTCCTGTGGTTGTGATTCCTGTTTTACAGGTACAGTAGCTACTTCCTTTGGTTCAGAGTCCTTGATTTCTACCTGAGGAATTAATTCACGCTTACTTAATCCTAATTTTACTGTTTGATATACAAAATCATATACTTCCTGCTGTTTACTAAATCGAAGTTCCATTTTCGTTGGATGTACATTCACATCCAGATCATTTCCATCCATGGTAAAATGTAAAACTGTAAATGGATATTTATGCTGCATCGTATAATCCTTATATCCATCTTCAATTGCCTTCGCAATCACATTGCTTTTTACATAACGCCCATTGATATAATAATTTTCATAGTTTCGATTTCCGCGTGAAATAATTGGTTTCCCTATAAAACCAGTTACACGAAGTCCTTGATATCCTTCTTCGATTTCTACAAGATTTTGTGTAATTTCTCTTCCAAAAATCTGATAAATAACATCTTTTAGTTTTCCATTTCCAGAAGTATGTAATTTAGTTTGTCCATTACTTATGAAAGAAAAAGAAACTTCTGGATGAGACAAAGCAAGGCGAATCATCAATTCATTGATATGACTTGCTTCTGTCATTGGTGTTTTCAAAAATTTTCTTCTTGCTGGTGTGTTATAGAAAATCTGACGAACTAAAAAAGTGGTACCATCTTTTGCACCAATCTCTTCCAATCCTTTTTCTACGCCACCTTCAATCTGATAACGGGTACCAAGCAAACTATCCTTTGGTTTTGTAATCAATTCAACTTGTGAAATTGCTGCAATACTTGATAACGCTTCACCACGAAAACCTAGAGAAGCTACTGTTATCAAATCTTCCACTGTTCGGATCTTGCTTGTTGAATGGCGTAAGAACGCTAAACGTACTTCCCCTTTTGGAATACCGCATCCGTTATCTGTGATTCGGATCAGAGAAATACCGCCATCTTTGATTTCAACTGTGACTGCAGTTGCAGCTGCATCAATAGCATTTTCTACCAATTCTTTTACAATGGAAGCGGGACGTTCGATCACTTCTCCCGCCGCAATTTTATCTATGGTAATTTGGTCTAAAACCTGTATTGCTGACATATATCTGCTCCTTTACTACCATCTGTTCTTCAATTTATTTTGGAGTCTGTAAATGGTATTTAATGCATCCATTGGTGTCAAGTTACTGACATCAATCTGTTTCAATTCTTCTAGCACATCGTCATCTTTTACCGTATCAAACAATGACATTTGTGCCAGGTCTACTTCATCGTATTTTTTTGTTTTCTTTGGTGGTTCTGTTGTATGTACAGAAATATTACGAATACGTGTCGTAATATCTGCATCGATCAGCTCTTCTACGATTTCATTTGCTCTTGCAATAACAGCGTCTGGAACTCCAGCAAGTTTCGCTACCTGGATTCCATAACTCTTGTCTGCCCCACCCTTGACGATCTTACGAAGAAATACAATACCATCTTCTTTTTCTTTGACCGCAATACAATAGTTATTTACACTGTCAATCTTTCCTTCTAACTCTGTTAATTCATGATAATGCGTTGCAAATAATGTTTTGGCTCCCAAAATACGCTTGTTGCTGATATGTTCCACAACAGCCCAAGCAATACTTAGACCATCAAATGTGCTTGTTCCACGACCAATTTCATCTAGGATCAATAAGCTTTTGCTGGTTGCATTACGTAAAATATTAGCCACCTCTGTCATTTCTACCATAAATGTACTTTGTCCAGATGCCAAATCATCCGATGCTCCTACACGTGTAAAAATGCGGTCTACCACACCAATATTTGCGCTTTCTGCCGGAACAAAAGAACCAATTTGTGCCATCAGTACGATTAGGGCTGTTTGACGCATATATGTAGATTTTCCTGCCATATTTGGTCCGGTAATAATAGAAACTCGATTCTTCTTGTCATCCAGATAAGTATCATTTTCAATAAACATGTCATTTGGAATCATTTTTTCTACAACCGGATGACGACCATTCTTAATATCAATCACACCTTTTTCATTGATATTTGGTCTTACGTAATGATTTCGTTCTGCCACATATGCAAGGGATGCCAATACATCAATTTGGGCAATTGCTTTTGCTGTTTTTTGGATCCGAACAATTTCCTGTGCAACACGTTCTCGAACTTCGCAATACAGTTCATATTCTAAGGCATATAATTTATCTTCTGCCCCAAGAATCATATCTTCTAATTCTTTCAATCGTGGAATGATATAGCGCTCTGCATTTGCCAATGTTTGCTTTCTAGTATAATAATCAGGTACAAGATTTTTGAAAGAATTAGTCACTTCCAAATAATATCCAAATACCTTATTGTATTTAATCTTTAAATTTTTAATACCTGTCTTTTCACGCTCTTCCGCTTCTAATTCTGCAAGCCAAGTCTTTCCTTCTACTTTTGCATTACGAAGCATATCAACTTGCTCATGGTAGCCCTCTTTGATGATTCCGCCTTCTTTCATGGCAATTGGAGGCTCTTCCGTAATAGCTGCTGAAATCAATTGACATAATTCTTCCAAAGTGTCTAATTCATCATATAATTCTTTGATAAGAGGCGCATCAAACTCTTCTAAAATACATTTGATATGTGGAAGCATTGCCAAGGAATGCTGAAATGCGATCATATCTCTTGGATTCGCTGAGCCATAAGCAACTTTGCTGATCAAACGTTCTAGATCGTATACAGGTGTCAGATATTCTCGGATTTCTTCTCTGGAGATAGCGTTCTCTTTCAAATCGGACACTGCATCAAGACGTCTTAAAATTTCCTCTTTATCGATCAAAGGTTGCTCTATATAGCTTCGAAGCATACGTGCTCCCATGGCTGTTTTTGTTTTATCTAATACCCAAAGTAGGGAACCTCTTTTTTGTTTTTCACGCAATGTTTCACATAATTCTAAATTTCGTCTGGAAGAACTATCAAGCAACATATATTTTCCTGTTGTATAACAAGAAATAGAGGATAAATGTGATAGAGAATTCTTTTGTGTTTCATATAAATATTGCAAAAGTGCTCCCGCACTGATCATGCCACATGTATAGTCTGCTAGTCCTAAACCTTCTAAGGAAGATACTTTGAAATGTTCTTTCAGGCACTTTCCACACATTGCATCGTCAAAATACCATGCATCTAACGCATAAACAGTAATGCCGAGACGATTTTTCAAATCTTCCATATCAACGCCGCTAACATATAATGCTTCATTACATATGATTTCTGTAGGGGAGAATTTTGCAATTTCATCCATAAGTTTACGTTCGCTATCAAGTTCCGTTACAAAATAGTCTCCAGTTGTAACATCAGCAACTGCTATTCCAAAATGGTCACCTATGTAAACAATACACATAATGTAATTGTTACGTGTCTCATCAAGCGCCTGCGTGTTCAAATTTGTGCCAGGTGTTACGATTCGTACCACTTCACGTTTTACAATTCCTTTTGTCTGTTTTGGATCTTCTACTTGTTCGCAAATGGCTACTTTATAACCTTTTTGTACCAAGCGGTTCAAGTAACCATCTACAGA
>CAYTRJ010000067.1:0-10188 GCA_964440185.1 uncultured Faecalimonas sp.
TCCTGAAACAAATATTGTTGGCACATTGATTCTTGCCGCTGCCATCAATAATCCCGGTACATTTTTATCACAGTTTGGAATCATAACAAGTGCATCAAATTGATGTGCCATTGCCATTGCTTCTGTTGAATCCGCAATCAAATCTCTCGTCACAAGGGAATATTTCATTCCTACATGTCCCATGGCAATTCCATCACACACGGCAATCGCTGGAAACATAATTGGTGTTCCCCCTGCCATGGCAACCCCCATCTTTACTGCATCACAAATTTTATCCAAATTCATATGGCCTGGTACAATTTCATTATAGGAACAAACAATCCCTACCAATGGTCTTTCTTGTTCTTCCTTTGTATATCCTAATGCATTCAATAATGAACGATGAGGGGCTTGTTGCATCCCCTTTGTCACAGTATCACTTCTCATGATTCTTTCCTCCTAAATTAAATGATTCTATCACAAATCAAATCACCGATTTGAGCTGTATTTACTTGGGTTTTTCCTTCCGACATAATATCGATCGTACGATATCCATCTTCTAATACACGCTTCACAGCCTGTTCTATTGCATCTGCTTCCTGATCAAGATCAAAAGAATAACGAAGCATCATCGCTGCCGAAAGAATAGTCGCAATTGGGTTTGCAATTCCTTTTCCTGCAATATCCGGTGCTGAACCACCACTTGGTTCATAAAGGCCAAATTTCGTGTCATTTAAACTTGCAGATGCAAGCATTCCTATAGATCCCGTAATCATACTTGCTTCATCCGATAAAATGTCACCAAACATATTCTCTGTAAGAATCACGTCGAATTGCTTTGGATCCTTTACTAACTGCATTGCACAATTATCTACCAGCATATGTTCTAATGTCACATCTGGATAATCTGCTGCAACTTCTTCCACAATTTTTCTCCATAATCTTGAAGAATCCAATACATTTGCCTTATCTACGCTAATTACACTGCCTCGACGCTTTCTCGCAATATCAAACGCTTTTATTGCGATTCGACGAATTTCTTTTTCATTATATGTAAGTTCATCGCAAGCAGTCATGACTCCATTGATTTCTTCCGTCTTACGATTTCCAAAGTAGAGACCACCAGTCAATTCTCGCATGATCACCATGTCAAATCCACCTTCTGTTAATTCTTCTTTCAGTGGACAAGCACCTTTTAATTCTTCATACAAAACTGCAGGTCTTACATTTGCAAATAAATTCAATGCTTTTCGAATCTTTAGGAGTCCTGCCTCTGGGCGTTTTGATGGTTCTAATTTGTACCAAGGCGAAACCTTTGCATCCCCGCCAATAGATCCCATTAAGACTGCATCACATGTTTTTGCTTCTGCAATAGTCTCATCTGTTAGCGGAACACCATGTACATCAATGGATGCACCACCCAGCAGCAGTTCACTATAATCATATGTATGTCCATAGACATTTCCAACTTTATTTAAAACTTTCACAGCTTCTGTTACGATTTCTGGGCCAATGCCATCACCTTTGATGACTCCAATCTTTAATTTCATACTGTTCACCTTCCATTAGAAAATCTTTGTACAACAGTTTATCGCATTTCCAGAAATATTTCAATACTTTAATTTAAGAAAGTGAATTTTTGCACATTTTATTATTCATAAAAAAAGAGAGCGAAAACTCGCTCCCTTTCTGAACTATTCTGCATCTGCTTTTTCTACTTGTGCAATTGCTGATTTTTGCATTGGAATACGGCAATTTTTATTGTTACCGAATTCTACGATCACATCATCTTCTGAAATGTCGATAAGTACTCCATAGAAACCACTTGTTGTTACTACAATATCTCCTACAGCCATTTCTGCTAACATTAATTGAACTCTTTTTTGTTCTTTTCTTTGTGGACGCATCAAAAAGAACCACAATACACCGATAAATACAGCGTAAATGAGAAGTGTTGTTACTAATTCCATCTCTAAATTCCTCCTACTATTTTTAAAACACTATGACTATCATACACAATAAACCGCGTTACTTCAAGATTTATTTTGTAGTTCATTGTTTTTTTATAATTGTTTTCCTGATACTTTTGCCAATTTTTCTGCTTTATATTCCTTGTATCTTCCTTGTTCGATCGCTTCACGAATTTCTTCCATCATTGTATTGTAGAAATACAAGTTATGAAGTACACAAAGTCTCATTCCTAACATTTCTTTTGCCTTTAATAAATGACGAATATACGCTCTGCTATATGTGCGGCATGCAGGACATTGACATCCCTCTTCAATTGGAGACTCATCTAATTCAAATTTTGCATTGAATAAATTTAATTTGCCATGATTTGTATATACATGTCCATGACGTCCGTTGCGGCTTGGATATACACAGTCAAAGAAATCTACGCCTCGATCAACCGCTTCTAAAATATTTGCTGGTGTTCCTACCCCCATCAAATAGGTTGGCTTATCTACTGGAAGATGTGGTACTACTGCATCTAAGATACGATACATATCTTCATGAGATTCACCTACTGCAAGTCCACCAATTGCATACCCATCCAAATCCATCTTCGAAATTTCTTTCGCATGTGCAATACGAATATCTTCGTAAATTCCACCTTGATTGATTCCAAATAACATTTGATGCTTATTGATCGTATCTGGAAGTGCATTTAGTCTTGCCATCTCATCTTTACAGCGAGCCAACCATCTTGTTGTTCTTGCAACTGAATTTTCTATGTATTGGCGGTCTGCAACACTTGAAGGACATTCATCAAATGCCATAGCAATTGTTGATCCTAAGTTTGATTGGATCTGCATGCTTTCTTCTGGTCCCATGAAAATCTTCTTTCCATCAATATGAGAATTAAAGTATACCCCTTCCTCTTTGATCTTGCGAAGACCTGCTAACGAAAATACTTGGAATCCGCCTGAATCTGTTAAAATTGGCTTATCCCAAACCATAAACTTATGAAGTCCGCCTAGTTTTTTCACTACTTTATCACCTGGACGTACATGTAAATGGTATGTATTTGATAATTCTACTTGTGTTTTAATTCCTTGTAAATCTTCTGTAGATACTGCACCTTTAATTGCAGCAATTGTACCTACATTCATAAATACTGGTGTTTGGATCACACCATGTACTGTATGGAACTCACCTCTTTTTGCAAGTCCATCTTGTTTTAATAACTTATACATTGTTTTTTCCTTTCTTCATTAATTATGTATGATAACTGGACAGCCGTTTGAGATCAATCCATATAGTTCTGCTGCCTTTCCTTTTGGCATATTGATACAACCATGAGAACCATATCCTTGTACATAACGTTGTCCGCCAAATGCAGCCTGCCATGTTGCATCATGGAATCCTATTCCACTCCACGTAACGCGCATCCAATAACTTACTGGTGTTTCATATTCTCGCTTCCCGTTTGGCAATAATTTCCCTTTCAAAACTTTATCTCGTTTCTTTTCTAAAATAGAAAAGACGCCTGTAGGTGTACTATTTCCAGGTTTACCTGTTACAACATCTGACTCAAATGCAACAAAACCATTTTCAATATACCACATATGTTGGGCTGCAATATCTACTTCTACATAAGTCGTTCCCCATACTTTTTCACCTGCTGCTGTACCTTTTGTAGCAAATATAGGTTCTCTAGTTATGACTGTACCCTCTTTGATTTCTGAAATCAATTGCTGTGTTTCTTCATCTGATCCAATCTTTCTCCCTTTATGGGCACCTGACATTGATACCGTCTTTCCTGTTGGTGTTATCAACTCTTCGGCACTATCTGCAATATTGTATGTCTCTGCTAGCCCCGACGCAAATGTACGCACTGCTTCTTCTGAGATAATTGGTTCCATATTTTCATTCACCGAAATCCAGTTTTGGATATTTTCAGCATTCACCACTGTCACAATCCCATCAATACTATATGTAATCTCTGCTGTCATATACTTTTCTAAAGTTGCTTTTGCTGCAAGCACTTCTTCAGATTCTGATGTAAATCGTGGTTTCAAATAGGCATCTATTTCTTCTAAAGAAAGTTCTGTCTGCAAATTCCCCACTGCGGTGCGAATAGCTTCTTTTGCCACTTCCAGATCAAGCTGTGCACCATTTGATTCTTCCTTCACTACGATCTGTCCGTTTTCACAGACAACAGTTGCCGCTACTGGAGCAATTTGATTCTCTTCTTGCATACATTCAAGAAGATTCATAGCTTCTTCTAATTGACTTTCATCATATGAAAATGCAGTTGCGATTGCTACTTGTTGTTTTTTGAAAAAAGCTGCTGGCCATGTAAAGCCATTTTGCTCTTGAAATATTTTTTCTAATTCTCCATAACCTTCATAAACAATAGAAATATCTGATCCAGAAATCTGTTCCAGATTGCCGTCGCGCGCTTCTATCGTCAATTCATATTCTTTTACTTGTTTCTCCAATATCTGTTCAACCTGTTCAATTGTCTTTCCCGAACACTCCATTCCGTTGATATAAGTTCCGTATAGTAAATGTTTTTGGAAAAACAAACTTACAATTATATAAATAAGTGCTATTGCTCCTACTGCAATTCCCGCAATCATTGCAATTTTTTTACGATCCGTCTTTTGAACTAAGTTAACATTTTCGATTGTTTCATCAATAACTTCTGCTATTTCTTCAGTCTCGTTTACTTTTTCAGTTACTTTCGTTGTTTCCTCAGCCTCGTTAGCTTCTTCAACGGCTTCCACTATTTCTTCAGCCTCATTTGTTTCTTCAACGATTTCCGCTGTTTCATTCATTTCCATATTTTCATTTGTATTCTTCTCATTATTCATAGAATGTTACTCCCTTTCCTATAACCAATTCATTATAATACGAAACCTATAAAAAGTACAGTAAAAATCATTGCACTTTTTCTACAGTATAGTATAATATGAACCTATGAAACGAATATTTACTTATCCAATCAAAGAAAATTTTAATAATAAGACAATTTTAGATTTTTTAAAGGCTCACTGCTATTCTGCTCAAATCATTACGCACTTGAAACGAACAGAACGCGGCATTTTAAAAAATGGAGAATGGGGACGAGTACGAGACATTTTGCATACTGGTGATCTTTTAACAATTACATTAGTTGAGTCAGAAGCCTCTGAAAATATTGTTCCATCTCCTCTTCCTTTAGATATTGTTTATGAGGACGAAGACCTTATGGTTCTTAACAAAGCAGCGAATATGCCGATTCATCCATCTCAAGGAAATTATGACAATACTTTAGCTAATGCTGTTTGTTATTATTATCAGCAAAAAGGAGAACCTTTTGTTTATCGTTGTATCAATCGTCTTGATCGTGATACTACGGGACTTTTGATTTTAGCAAAACATATGTATAGTGCTTCTTTATTGTCTAACATGGTACAGCATCGAAAAATACATCGAGAATATCTCGCAATTGCTACTGGCATCGTTCCAGACAACGGTACGATCACAGCTCCGATTGCACGTGTGGATGGCTCTACCATTGAACGTGAAGTCAACGAGGAATCAGGAGAATATGCATGCACCCATTACCAAACGATAGCTCACAGAAACGGTTATTCCTTAGTATCTCTTAAGTTAGAAACGGGACGTACCCACCAGATTCGCGTCCATATGAAGCATATCGGGCATCCTCTTCCAGGTGATTTTTTATACAACCCTGATTATCGCGTCATAAAGAGACAAGCCTTACACTCTCACAAATTATCTTTCAACCACCCAATCACACAAGAATGGATGGAATTTACAGCTCCACTGCCAAATGATATGGACTGGATTTTAAAAGACGTAGTAAACTAGTTACTACGTCCTTTTTTATACGTTAAAGCATCCGCCTCCGACAAACTCTCTTAGCAGCGAATTCATTGGTATCTGTTCGCTTCCAACTGCAATAAAATAATCCAAGAATTTAAGCAAACGCTTTGCTTCAATCATTTCTTCTTCATCTGGATTGATTCCAAACAGAATTGGTTCTGCGTATGACTTCATAATCGCCAACTCATAAATCAGTGCTGAATCAAACATTACATCAGCCTCTTCTTGATATGGGAAAATATTTTCTTCTTCCCCTCTTCTTACAGAAGGCCACATTGCTATCGTCTGTTTTGCACTAATTCCTCGTGTCCTTGCGTCACGCACCATACGTCGGAGCAACCGTCCATCTGTTGTTGGAATACGATTGTGTTCATCGATATTTAATTGTGTCAATGCACTGATATAAATTTTAAATTTGTTTTTCTTTGGCAATTGATATGTTAAAGCATCATTTAAACAATGTATTCCTTCTATCACAAGTACATCCTGAGCGCCTAATTTTTTCTTATTGCCATTGTATTCTCTTTTTCCTGTTTTAAAATTATATGTTGGAAGTTCTACTTCTTTTCCTGCCAGCAAATCCGTAAGATTTTCATTAAATAGTTTTACATCAATTGCTTCTAAACATTCAAAATTATAATTTCCATCCTCATCTCTTGGTGTCATTTCACGATTCACAAAATAATTATCCACTGCAATCGGATGTGGTCTCATGCCATTTGCTCTCAGTTGAATCGACAAGCGATGTGAAAAAGTTGTTTTCCCGGAAGATGATGGACCTGCAATTAAAATGAATTTCACATCTTTTTGTTCTGCAATCTGCTTAGCAATATCTCCAATCTTTTTTTCCTGAAGTGCTTCCTGTACGAGAATCGTTTCCAAAAATTTTCCATTTGTGATTGCTTCATTCAGGTCTGCCACCGTTTCAATATCCATCATGTCGCCCCATTTAATAGACTCGTCTTGCACTGCAAACAGTTTTTCCTGTGGGCGAAATGCTGGAATCACACAAGGTTCCTTGCGCGTTGGCATCTGTAAAACAAACCCTTCTTTATATAAGTAAAGTTCAAAATTTTTCAAGTAAGATGTATTAGGAACCATATATCCATAATAATAATCTTCGAACTCATTCATGCTATAAATATTTACACGTGATGCTCGTCTATATCGAAATAGTCGTTCCTTGTCTCGCATACGATGTCTTTTGAAAAGCTCAATCGCCTCATCTCGTCCAACGGAACGTTTCTTTAGCGGAATCTCTTCTTCCACCAACTGCCTCATACGTTTCTTAACCTTTTCTAGGAACGCTTGATCAAGTGTTTCCACCCCTGTCACTTTACAATACAATCCTTCATTCACAGAAAATAAAATCCGTACACTACACGAATCGCTATGCTCACAAACATCATGCACCGCTTTCACAAGCATAAAACACATACTTCGTTTGTATGTTTTGTATCCGCTCGGATCTTTTGTTGTAATAAATTGGATTTGACAATCTCGAGAAAGTTTTTTATGCAGCTCCAGCAATTTATGTTGCTCCGCTGCTAATACAATAGGTGCATCTTGTTCCTTTTGAAATTCTTTTGCAATTTCTTCGAAACATGTTCCTTCTGCATACTCACGAGTCACATTCCCAACCTGTACACGATACATCTTTTTTTTCATAAGCATCCCTCTTTTCTTTTACTTATATAACTTGAAATGGATGTACAATCTTTTCTTTTTCAACAGAAATATCTGTATGCTTTATCAAATAATTCGAAATATCTTCTATAAATATATGTTCAAGTCCATAATGACCTGCATCAATGATCGCTAATCCTTGCGCTACTGCATCAATCCCTTCATGATGATCAATATCACCGGTTACAAGGACCTGTGCTCCTTTTTGTAACGCAATAGAAGACATATGTTTTCCTGAACCTGGTGAAATCGCCACGCGATTTACAGATTTGTTTATATCTCCAAACACTTTCACGTTATTTAACTGAAAACGTTCTTTTACTAATTCACAGCACTCTTCCAAAGAACATTCTTTTTCTAAATAGCCTACGCTTCCAACGCCCTCATCACTTAACTTTTCCATATCATTCAGCCCTAACAAATTACCAGATAGGTCGGCCATTCCTAGTATGTCATAATTTGTATGCATGGCATAATAGGAAATATCGTGTTGTAATAATTTTACAACACGATTTCCAATAAAATTCTCATCTGTAATTTTTTTTAATGGAGAAAACAATAGTGGATGATGTGTCACAAGCATATCAATTCCTTTTTCGATTGCTTCTTCAATCACTTCATCCGTTGCATCAAGCGCGACAAGAATCTTTTCTACGTTCTTATCTGTTCGACCAACTAATAATCCTACATTATCCCACTCGAGTGCTGCTTGCTTTGGATAAATGCGTTCTATCAATTCCACAATTTCCTTACAAAGCATCTTTCTTTCCTCACTTATTCATAATGTGCAAGCGCTTTATGTATCAATGCAAGTTCCGTCTGAACTTCTTCGTATCTGCTACGAATATGCTCTCCAGCCTCCACATTTAAATTACACAAAATCTGCTTCCTTGTGCTTGCTTCTTTTTTTAAAAATTCTTGCAGTACCGGATGTTTTTCTGCTAACAAGTATCTGCCATATTGCAATTCCATCTCAGAATAAGGTTCCGACTTCCCATTAACAACTTTCATCATCGGATAATATTTTCCATCCTCAAACACCATATTTTCAGCAATCACACAATATTCATTTTCTTGCAAATACTTACGCACTTTTCCGAGCTCTGATTGTGGCTGCAAAATAAACTCTCTCAAAGATTTAAAAATATCTCTTCCATTTTCCATGATGCGAATTGTAAGCGCACCACCCATTCCAGCAATGACAACACATTCGCATTCTCCCACCTCTAATGCAGAAGTTCCATCTGAAAGCCTTGTTTCAGCCTTATCATTCAACTTATATGCCTCTAGATGTTCCTGAGCTCTTTGCAGTGGTCCTTTATTGACATCCATCGCAATTGCTTTTGGGATCCTACCTTTTTGCAACAAATAAATCGGAATATAACCATGGTCTGTCCCAACATCTGCCAGCACTACTCCATCACTTACAAAATCAGCCACTGCCTGTAAACGTCTTGATAATTCCATGACTTACCTCTAGTCTAAATAATCTCTAAGCTTGCGGCTTCTGCTTGGATGACGAAGTTTGCGAAGTGCTTTTGCTTCAATCTGACGGATACGTTCTCTTGTAACATCAAATTCTTTTCCTACTTCTTCTAATGTTCTTGCGCGACCATCATTCATACCGAAGCGAAGGCGAAGCACTTTCTGTTCTCTTTCTGTTAATGTATCAAGAACTTCATCTAATTGTTCTTTCAGCAATGTTGCCGCAGCAGCTTCTGCTGGAACTGGCACATTATCATCTTGGATAAAATCACCTAAGTGACTATCTTCTTCTTCCCCAATTGGTGTTTCTAAGGAAACTGGTTCTTGAGAAATTTTCAAAATTTCACGAACGCGTTCTACTGGCATATCTAATTCTGCTGCAATTTCTTCCGGTTGTGGTTCACGACCTAATTCTTGTAACAACTGTCTTGAAACACGAATCAGTTTATTGATTGTTTCCACCATATGAACAGGAATACGGATTGTTCTTGCTTGATCTGCAATCGCTCTTGTGATTGCTTGACGAATCCACCATGTTGCATATGTACTAAATTTGAATCCTTTTTGGTAATCAAATTTTTCCACCGCTTTGATCAAACCTAAATTCCCTTCTTGAATCAAATCAAGGAATAACATACCGCGACCTACATATCGTTTTGCAATACTAACTACAAGACGAAGGTTTGCTTCTGCAAGTCTTTTTTTCGCTTCTTCATCTCCTTCTGCCATACGTTTTGCTAATTCGATTTCTTCTTCTGCACTCAAAAGAGGAACTTTTCCGATTTCTTTCAAATACATACGAACAGGATCTTCAATACTGATTCCGTCTGGTACTGATAAGTCAATTTTTTCTACATCCACATCATCTTCTTCTGATAAAATGATCTCTGTATCATCTGGAGTTTCATCATCTGCATCTGCTGTGATTCTTAGTATATCGATATTTTGAGCTTCTAAATACTCAAAAATCTTGTCCATTTGTTCTGCTTCTAGCTCCATGTCTGAGAAAGTATCATTGATTTCCTGGATTTCTAACACATTTTTTTTCTTTTTGCCTAATGCAACCAGATTTTTCAATTTCTCCTCAAATTTAATAGCTTGTTCTTCCATGTAGTGTCCATCCTCCATAACTTGTTTTTATTTTATCCTTAATTTATTGAAATATGCAATTTTACTAAATCCTGTAAAGTTCTCTTTTCT
>CAYTRJ010000068.1:0-10107 GCA_964440185.1 uncultured Faecalimonas sp.
TGTGAACACAAAATGCCACTTTTAAACACGTTTGTCTATATTTTTAATTATTTAAAATTTCTCCTTCTAAATTTTGCAATAAAAAATCCATCGCATTTATGAACACCCGGCAAAAATTGTAATGTTCCGTTTTCTACAATGCTTTCCTGTAATTCTTCACAAACAAGTTCCTTGATCGGTACAAGTTCAAACTCTGTATGATTTTCCAAGAACCAATGTACATTTCCAAGGTTTTCCGCTTCGTGAATCGTGCAAGTACTATATACTAACGTTCCACCTGGTTTTACATATTGGTGTACATTTTCAAGCATTGTTCTCTGTAGTTTTACAAGATTTTCCTGTGTTTCTTTTGTCATCTTATACTTTAAATCTGTTTTCTTTCCCAATACCCCAAGACCTGAACATGGTAAATCTGCAATTACAATATCTGCTGTTGCGATCGCTTGCTCATCTAATTCCGTTGCATCCCATTGCATTGCATGAATGTTTCTACATTCAGAACGCATGATATTCTCTTCGATCAGATTTACTTTATATGGAGTCAAATCTCTTGCTTCCACATGACCGGTTCCTTTTAGCAATTCTGCTATATGTAAAGATTTTCCTCCTGGTGCTGCACATACATCAATAACGGTTTGCCCCTCTTTTGGCTCTGCAATCTGTGCTACCATCATAGAACTTACATCCTGTACATAAAACTCACCATTTTGAAAACTTTCCAATTCCGCTAAATAATTAATGGAAGATATCCACAATGCATATGGGAGATATGGATGGTTTTCCACATGAACACCTTCGTTTTCCAAATGTTTTGTCAACTCTTCCTTGGAAATCTTATCTAAATTGCAGCGGATCGTTATTGGCTTTTCTGCAAGAAAACCTTTCAAAATCTGTTCTGTCTTTTCTTCACCATAAGCTGCAAGAAATTGCTCCAAAATCCATTCTGGCATAGAGTACTTCACAGATAAATATTCTTTCAAGTTGCTTCTATCTGGATAAGAAATATTTTCTAAATTCCTCTCAATATTCCGAAGAACACCATTTACAAATCCTTTTAGGTTTGCAAACCCTTTCTTAACAGCTAATTTTACCGCTTCGTTGCATACGGCAGAGTTTGGAATACTGTCCATATATTTTAATTGATATACTGCACTTCGCATAATGCAGCGAATTACAGGTTTCATTTTGTTCACTTTCACTTTAGAAAATTGGTTGATAATGTAATCTAACTCAATCATTCTTTCCAACGTACCTTCTGTCACTCTTGTGATAAAAGCACGCTCTTTTTTGTCTAGATATTGATATTTATTTAAGACATTGCGGAGTGCAATATGACTATATTCTCCATCTTTTGTTACTTCCAGTAAAATTCCTAATACTAATTCTCTAGTCATCTCGTCTTCTTCCTCCCGTCAAAATGAGAATACGAAGTAATTGTAAAATTGCAGTTGCTGCGCTTGCTACATAAGTAAGGGCTGCTGCACTTAGTACTTTTTTTGCTGCCACAATTTCATTCCCTTGCATTAATCCTGTATCTGCAATCATACGAATCGCACGAGAAGATGCATTGAATTCAACTGGTAATGTAATTAATTGAAATAATACTGCTCCTAAAAAGGCAATGATTCCTAAGTTGATAAACATGGCTGAAGAATTTCCATTAAATAATAATCCGATCAAGATCAATGGCCACGCGATCTGCGAGCCGAAATTAGCAATTGGCACTAATGTGCTGCGCAATTTTAAAGGTGCATATCCCCTTGCATGTTGGATAGCATGTCCACATTCATGAGCAGCAACTCCAACCGCCGCAACAGAAGTTTGTCCATACACAGAATCTGACAAACGTAATACTTTGCTTCTTGGATCATAATGATCTGACAAATTTCCTCGCACATGTTCGATTCTCACATCATAAATTCCCGATGCCTGTAATACACGCTGTGCTGCCTCTGCACCGGTCATTCCTCTTGTGTTTCTCATTTGCGAATACTTTGAAAAAGTACTTTTAACTCTCGAAGATGCAATCAAACTTAAGATTACACCGATTAAAACCAACACATATGTTGGGTCGTAGTACATTGGATAAAACACTTATCGTACCTCCTTATACTCTTTCTAACATTTCTCCTGCTTTCACTTGATATCCACGTAAGAATGCACCTGCATCCATTCGTTTTTTCCCTGGAATCTGAAGCTCACATACTTTCAGCAAGCCATCTCCTGTCTGTACATAGAACGCATCTTTATCTACTTTTACAATCGTTCCTGGCTCAGCGTCCTCTGATGTTCCTTCCACTTTTGCAGACCAAATCTTCATTACTTTGCCATTCCAATTTGTGTATGCGCTTGGCCAAGGAGTCAAACCACGAATCAGTCTTTCAATTGCAGCTGCACTTTGTGTCCAATCTATATTTCCTAATTCTTTTGTCATCATTTTGGCATAAGAGGTAAGTGCATCCCCCTGTGGTTCTGGTGTGATTGTTTTTGCTTCCAAACCAGCTAACGTTTCTACGCAAAGTTTTGCTCCTGCATCTGCAAGTTTATCAAACAAGCTTCCGCCTGTCTCATCCGCTTCCACTGGAATCTCTACTTTCAATAGCATGTCTCCTGTATCAAGACCTTCGTTCATTTGCATTGTAGTTACGCCAGTCACTTCTTCTCCATCAATGATCGCCCATTGGATTGGTGCTGCACCTCTATATTTCGGCAAAAGAGACGCATGTACATTTATGCAGCCATATGATGTCATTTCTAATATTTCTTTTGGCAAAATCTGACCAAATGCAACTACTACCATAATATCTGCTTCGTATTTCTTTAACTCTTCTACACATTCTGCATCTCTGATTCTTCGTGGTTGATATACTGGAATATTATGTTTGATCGCACACTCTTTTACAGGTGTGAACTGCATTTCTTTCCCACGTCCCTTTGGTTTATCTGGTTGTGTAACTGCAAGTACCACCTCATGTCCTGCTTCCACAAGTGCATCCAAAGTTCCAACTGAAAAATCAGGAGTTCCCATAAAAATAATTTTCATTTCTTTTTTCTCCTATCTATTATTCCTCGAAATCTTCTTCCTCATACTGTACATCATGAAGTTCCCCTTCTACTTTTTCAACATACAAGTGTCCAGAAAGATGATCAATTTCATGACAGAAAGCTCTTGCTAAAAGTTCTTCTCCTTCATAAATTACTTCTTCCATATTTTCATCAAATGCTTTTACTTTTACGTAATTTGGTCTTGTTACTTGCCCAGCTTTTCCTGGAACACTAAGGCATCCTTCATCCCCTACTTGTTCTCCTGATGTTTCAATAATCTCCGGATTGATTAATACAATTGGGCCCTCTCCCACATCGATTACTACAATTTGCTGCAAAATTCCGACTTGAGGAGCTGCAAGACCTACTCCTTGGGCTTCATACATTGTATCAAGCATATCTTCAATCAATAAAATGGTACGTGGTGTAAGTTGTTTGATTGGTTTACACTGTTTTGCTAATACTTCGTCTCCTATAACTCGAATTTCTCTAACTGCCATTTTTTTATCTCCTTTATTTAAAATATATTCATCGGGTCAAAATCAAACTGTACCCGTATTTTCTGAAAGCCAGAATTTACTTCCATATATTGTTCTAATTTATCCTTCATATCGATAAGTGTTTTATAGTCCTCATGTTTGAAATAAAGCACTCTTCGATATACATCTTTCACCTTTCCGACATTAGGACTTGTAGGACCAATAATTCTTATCTTATTTCGGTTAACACGCTCTGCATATCGTTTCAGATAGTCGCATGCCGTTTCCAAGAAAGTCTCATCTTTTCCTGTTGCTAAAATTGCTGTCAAATGCTCTGCTGGCGGATATCCCATCCATTTCCGATAGGTCATCTCTTCCTGATAAAATCCTTCGTAATCTTGCTTTGCAGCTGTCTCAATTGCATAATGATCCGGACTATATGTTTGAATTACCACTTTCCCTTTCTCTGCGCCTCTGCCTGCTCTTCCTGCTGCCTGTGTCAGCAATTGAAATGTGCGCTCTCCTGCACGATAGTCATCCGCATACAACGACAAATCTGCTGCCAATACGCCTACTAATGTCACATTTGGAAAGTCATGTCCTTTTACGATCATTTGTGTGCCAATTAAAATATCAGCATCTCCATTTGCAAATTGTTCCAAAATTTTCTCATGTCCATCTTTTTCTTTTGTTGTATCCATATCCATACGAAGCACACGAGCTTCCGGAAACTGTACTTTTATCATTTCCTCTATTTTTTGCGTTCCTGCCTTAAATCCCCCAATGTGTTTAGAGCCACAGGATGGACAGTTCAAATGCTCTGGCTCCTCATATCCGCAATAATGGCAAACTAACTTTCCGCCACGGTGTATTGTCATAGACACATCACAGTGTGGACATTTTGCCACATATCCGCATGCTCTGCAGGAAATAAATCCTGCATAGCCTCTTCGGTTAATAAATAACATGGTCTGCTGTTTCTTTTCTAATCGGTCAGCGATCAATTCTTGGAGCTGCTTACTTAAAATTGAGCGGTTTCCTGCGCGCAGCTCTTCTCGAAGATCCACCACAACTACTTCTGACAATGGCTGATCAACAGAACGTTTTCGCAAAGTAAGCAATTCATAGATTCCTTGATCTGCACGATAAAACGCTTCTAAAGATGGAGTTGCCGAACCTAGCACTACACTGGCTCCTTCCAGCTCTGCACGACGAATCGCTGTTTCTCTTGCATGATATCTTGGAATCTGCTCACTTTTATAAGTTGGTTCATGCTCTTCATCAATTACGATCAGTCCCAGATTCGGAAATGGAGTAAAGAGGGCTGAACGTGGGCCGATCATCACATCAATTCCCCCTTCTTTTGCTCGCATCATCTGATCATAGCGTTCCCCATTCGACATGCGCGAATTCAAAATAGAAATCCTGTCTCCAAATTTCCGATAAAAACGAAGTACCGTCTGATACGTTAACGCAATTTCTGGGATCAAAACAATTGCCTGCTTTCCATCTCGCACCACACGTTCGATCATTTCCATATAAACTTCTGTCTTACCACTTCCCGTTACGCCATACAACAGATACGTCTTTTTCTCTCCTCGCAGATAATCTGCTCGAAAGGTATCAATTGCGACCTGTTGTTCTTCATTAAATATAACTTCTCGTGGTTTTCGTTCTCTTCCTTTAATAGGATTGCGAAAAACATGTTCTGATTCGATTTGCAGAACGCCTTGATCTTCCAAAGCTCGCAGCACATTTCTCGTGACATTTAATTTATGGATCACGAACTCATATTCCAACAAATTGCAATCCAAAAGTCCTGCCAATACACGTGCTCTCGCTTTCTGATTTTTCTTATGTAAATATTCGTCTAATTTTTTTTCTGCGTCTTCTTGTGTTAAGAGTAATCTTACATAACGCTTTATTTTTTGTGTTTCTTCTTTTTTAATTGGAAGAACTGTTTTAAGACACTGTATCATGGTTCCACCGTAATGTTCTTTCATCCATGCCGCCAGTGCAACCAATTTCCCTTCGATTGCCATCTTCTTTTCAGCCAATCTCAGGATTTCTTTCACCTTTTCTGGTGCATATTCACAAGTTTCTGTGACTCCTATGACATAGCCATTTTGTTCACGATTTCCTTTTCCAAAGGGTACAACTACTTCCACGCCTACTTGAATCTTTGTTTCTAATTCTGTCGGAATCTTATATTCAAACACTTTATCTAGTTTTTCATGTGTAATATCAACAATGACTCTTGCATACATGTATAGTGCTTCCCTCCTTCTAGCGAATCAAATTTTCTTTTTTGCTTTCTGCAATAACTTCTGCGATCAAAACACGTTCATCCATATCGTATTTCACACCTTTGATTTCCTGATAATCTTCGTGTCCTTTTCCTGCAAGTACAATAACATCTCCTACTTGTGCCTCTTCGATCGCATAGCGGATTGCTTCTTTACGATCAATGATTTCTACATATTGTCCTTCTGTCTTTGCAAGTCCGATCTTAATATCATCTAAAATATCTTGTGGCTCTTCAAATCTTGGATTATCCGATGTAATGATTGTCAAATCTGCTAATTTACCAGACACTTCACCCATTTCATATCTTCTTGCTTTCGCACGGTTTCCTCCACATCCAAAAAGACATACCAAACGTTTTGGATGATATTCTTTCAGCGTTCCCAAAAGGCTTTCTAAACTCATAGCATTGTGTGCGTAGTCAATCATTAAAGTAAAATCTTCTGACACTTTTACCATTTCGATTCTTCCTTTTACCTTTGCAGTACGAAGTGCTTCTACAATTTTTTCTACTGGCACATCAAAATGTCTGCAAACGGCAATTGCTGTCAAAGAATTATATACACTGAATTTTCCCGGAATATCTATTTCTACATCAAAATTCATAAGACCAGACACCTTGTAGTCGATTCCTAAATATCCTGGACGTGATACTAATTTTGTATTGTTTGCTCTCAAATCTGCCTTTTCTGAAAATCCAAATGTTTCAATCTGACAAGTTGCATCTGCAAATACATCTGCAAAATGTTCATCATCCACATTGGCAATTCCATATTTACATTGTTTAAACAATAATCCTTTACAACGTTTGTAGTCTTCAAAATCTTTGTGTTCATTTGGACCAATATGGTCTTCACCTAAATTTGTAAAAATTCCAATTTCAAACGGGATTCCTGCTGTTCTATGAAGCATTAATCCTTGTGAAGAAACTTCCATAACAACGCAGTCACACCCTGCATTCACCATTTTTCTGAAATACTCATGAATTGTAAAAGATTCTGGTGTTGTATTCTTTGCAGGAATAACTTCATCTCCAATAATTGCTTCAATTGTGCCAATCAATCCAACTTTGTGCCCTACTTTTTCTAAAATGGATTTTACCATATAAGTAGTTGTTGTCTTTCCTTTTGTTCCTGTAATTCCAATTACCTTTAATTCATCTGCTGGATAACCAAAGTATGCTGCTGATGCAAGTGCCAATGCATATCTTGTATCTGCTACTTTGATCACTGTCACATGTTCTGGTGCCTTTACATCCTTTTCTACAATTACAGCTGTTGCGCCTTTTTCTACAACATCTTCTATGAAATCATGACCATCTACTACTGCTCCACAAATGCAGACAAAAGCACTTCCATCCACTACTTTTCTTGAGTCATTCACTAACTCTGTAATCTCTATTTCTTTATTTCCTTGTATTACTTCGTATTCTAAACGTTCTAAAAGCGTTGTTAACTTCATATTTACAACCTCCTATTTTAGCTCATAGATACTTACTAATATATCATATTTGAACGCAAAAAGGAACACTGCCTTCTTACTATTTCAGTAGTGTTCCTCTTGTGATAATGCTTTCTCCGTATTTTCCTCGGATTTCATCCAATGCTTTATTTAATTTTTCTTGTTTCTCATCTAACTTTTGGTTTTGATATTCAAACAAGGTTATTTGCTCTGGTTCTAATTCATCCACTAGTTTAGAGGTTCGCATTCCAATCAAACGGATTGCTTCACCATTCCAGAGTTCTTCAAACAATTCTCTTGCAGCTTCATAAAGTACACGGTCTGTCTGAGTCGCCTTACTCAATTGTTTTTGGTGCGAAACAGATACAAAAGTACTATATTTAATTTCTACGCTGACCATACCTGCCTTTTGCTTTTCTTTTCGAAGCCTTCCAGCTACCATTTCTGCCAGCATCAGTAAAACTTTTTCTGCCTCTTCTTTCGTCGTCACATCTTGTGGTAATGTGGTTGAATTTCCTATTCCTTTATTTTCCACACGTTCCCGTATCACTTTATCTCCTGCTCGTCCGTTAGCAAATTCCCACAATGTTCTGCCATGACTTTTTAAATGCAGTTCCAAAAGACTTGGGTCTGTCTTTGCCAATTCTCCTATGGTCCGTATCTCCAATTTCTTCAAGATAGCTACACTTGATCTTCCTGCCATATATAGATCTGAAACTGGAAGCGGCCACATTTTTTCTTTGATTTCTTCGTGAAAAAGGGTATGCACCTTATTGGGTTTTTCAAAGTCAGATGCCATCTTTGCAAGTAAATGATTACTTGAAATTCCTATATTTACAGTGAAACCAAACTTATCATATACTGCATTTTTTATTTCATGAGCTGCTTCTACGGGAGATGTAAACCGATGCGCAATTCCAGTAAAATCCATATAGCATTCATCTACACTCACCTGTTCAATATCAGGTGTATAACATTTCAAAAAAGCCATCAGCTTCTTACTGTACTCCTGATACATCCTATGATTAGGTCGTGCGGTGAGCAATTCTGGACATTTTCGAAATGCATTTGCCACAGGTTCTCCTGTTATGATTCCATATTTCTTAGCAGATTCGGATTTTGCAAGCACGATCCCATGTCGTGAAGACTGGTCTCCACCTATAATTGCTGGAACAGTCCTTAAGTCGATTTCTGCGCCCTTCTTCAATTGTTCCACCGCAGTCCAACTTAAGAATGCAGAGTTCACATCGATATGAAATATGATTCTTTCCATAACTATTCCATCTCAATTGCTACTTTTTCAAGCATCTTACGGATTGGTAAGTCATACGGGCATCTACTCTCGCAAGCTCCGCATTTTATGCAATCCTTCGCAGTTGCTTCCATTGCTTCATAACGTTCTTTGGCCCATCCTGCCAAACCATATTTTCTCTTATAATTTACTAAAATAAAGTTTTGAGGAATGTTAATTCCTTTTGGACATGGTGCACAATAACCACATCTTCTACAAAACTCACTTCCCAGTTCCTTTCGAATAGATTCACACGCAATCTTATCTTGTTCTGACAATTCTGCAAATACTTCTTCACAAGTATTTTGTTCTACCTCATTTACATTTCCCATACCTGGAATGACAATCGTACAATCTGGATTATTCAAAATATATCGAAGCGCCAATTTCGTATCCTCAATATTTCCGCCTGCGATTGGTTTCATTGCAATAAATCCAATATTCTTTTGGGTACATTCTTTCATCAATTCTGTCCCTTGACTTTCAACAATATTATATGGGAACATGATTGTCTCAATCTGCTCTTCATACTCCTGTATCAATCTTTGGAATGCATCTAAGCCATGAGCTGTTGCTCCGATATGACGAATCTTTCCGGCTTCTTTTGCTTCTAGCAGTGCTTTGTAAGCACCATTTTCTCCAAAGCAAGTTGCAAATTCTTCGTCTGTCTTAATATTATGAATCTGATAAAGGTCGATATAGTCTGTTTTTAAATTTTTCAAACTAATCTCGATATCACGTTTCATACTTTCATAATCTCTTGACATAGATTTTGTTGCAATTACCCACTTATCACGACATCCTACAAATGCTTCTCCAAAAAATTCTTCCGAAACGGTATATCCTCTCGCTGTGTCAAGATAGTTAATTCCTTGTCTCATACAAGCTTCCACAATTTCCTTTGCTTCTTTCTTGTCTGTTCTTTGTACCGGAATCCCTCCAAGACCGACTACAGATACTTTTAATCCGGTTTTTCCTAATGTTGTATATCTCATACCAGGTATGCTCCTTATTCTATATTATCATTGGATTCTTCTTCACATGCACCTTCCATGCACCTTCTTTTACATCTAACTCAATCGTATCGCCACTTCCCACATCGCCTTGCAAGATTACTTTGGCAGCTTGTGTTTCTACATGTTTTTGCAAGTATCTCTTCAGTGGTCTCGCGCCGTACATTGGTTCATATCCTTCCTCTATTACAAACGCTTTTGCTGCATCTGTCAATGAGATTTGAATCTGTTTATCAAAAAGACGTTTATTTACATCTTGTAATAGTAAATCAATAATTGCTCCTACGTCTCCTTTTGTAAGTGGCTTAAACATAATGATCTCATCAAGACGATTTAAAAATTCAGGTCTAAAATGTGCTCGTAACTCATTCATCACAAGCATTTCACTTGCTGGTGCAATTTCACCATTTTCATCAATTCCGTCTAATAAATGTGCAGATCCTATATTAGATGTCATGATCAAAATCGTATTCTTGAAATCTACGGTTCTTCCTTGTGAGTCTGTAATCAGACC
>CAYTRJ010000069.1:0-9983 GCA_964440185.1 uncultured Faecalimonas sp.
GCAGATGCTTTTTCTTTTGATGTGAAGAATCCTGTACACTCAAGTACTACGTCTACTCCAAGTTCTCCCCATGGAAGATCTGCTGGGTTTCTTTGAGCATAGATTTTGATTTCTTGTCCATCAACAACGATAGCGTCTTCTTTAGCTTCTACTTTGTCTGCTAAAGCGTATCTACCTTGTGCTGAATCGTATTTTAATAAGTGAGCTAACATTTTAGGATTTGTTAAGTCGTTGATTGCAACTACTTCATATCCTTCTGCTCCGAACATCTGTCTGAATGCAAGACGTCCAATACGTCCAAAACCATTAATCGCTACTTTTACTGCCATGATTAATTCCTCCTAAAGTTTCTTTCTATTCTTTACTGATTCACAGCCATAATGAAACAATTGTTAATTTTTTCATTATCTTACTAGATTGTACTTGATATAATACAAAAATTCAAGCCTTTTTTCAAACTTTATCATAATCGTTTAAAAATTGTGATTCTTTTTTCTTTTAATCACACTGACGCCCGCTAATGCCAATGCACTTACAACAAATAACATCCACCAGATATTCATTTGAGTATCATCACCTGTTTTCACTTGTGATGAATCTTCTGGTTTTGCACTTGTTCCAGTATTTGTATTTGCTCCTGCATTTGTTCCTGTAGATGAATCATCTAATACATCTGTTTCTGTATAGCAAATAGAATATGTAGAAAATCTATCAGTTTCAAAACAAATTGTATTTCCGCTTAATGTTGTAGGAAGAATTTCCGCCACGCCATCATGAACACGAACTACATAATATGCTCTTGTTTTACCTGAAGCTGCTAATAATTCATCTGAAAGTTCCACAGAAATTGTCACTTTTTTACTTAATTCTGCATTTTGAATTTTCTCTGGTGCATTATCAGCTACAACTTTCCACATCGAAATGTCAAGATACATGCCTTTTTCTAATCCTGCATGTTTCGAAATGATTTCGTTTATAGCCAAAATGTCTTGTACCGCAACTTCATCTTCTGAAATTTTTTCCACTGTCAGATAAACTTGTACATCTTGTACCTTTTCATCTTCTGTAAGAACATCATCTGCAATTGATTCTTTATCAAATTTATCTACTTGTGTAGATGGTGCAGATGGTTTTATGATCACATCTGTATCTTTAGGAACCACAATATCAAATGTTTTTACGATCGTTCCCACATACTGTCCGGTGCCAGTAACTACTACTTCTGCAGTACCTACTAAAATATTGTTTCGATATGAAACTGTAAAGTCGTCTCCTTCTTTCAGTCCTTCGATTGTCACAACTGGCTTCACTTCTTTGCCTGTATAATCTGCTTTATCAAACGATAACACAAGCTTGTCTTTTACTTCATCCAATTCAATCTTACCAATATAATTGATCTTATACGTCGTATCTGAAAGAGTTCTATGTGCTTTGTTTGTCGTTGTAATTTCTACCACATGAGAACCATCTTTTCCTTTATTGTTTAAGAATGGTTTTTCTCCAACTTCTTTCACGCTTTCTGGGAAATGTACTTCTTCAAGTAAAGCTTCTTTGAATGCATATTTTCCAATTTTTTCTACACCCTCTTCAATCACTAATGATTTTAATGTAGTAGCTTTGTAAGTACCTTCAAATGCCGATTCTCCGATTTCTTTTACATTTCCTGGAATTACTAATTCTATTAGATGATGTAAGTGGAAAGCTTTGTAACCGATTTTTTCAACAGATTCTGGAATAACAAGAGATGTAAGTCTTGCTCCTGCAAATGCAGTTTGTCCAATTTCTGTTACTGTATTTGGAATTTCAACATGTTCCAAACGAATATTCATTGAGAAAACTCCAGCTGGGATCTTTGTTACACCACTTGAAAGTCGGATTTCTGTAATGTCATTTGCTGAGAACGCTCCATCTCCCAATTCTGTTACTGTATCTGGAAGAATAGCTTCTACTAGATCATTTCCATAGAATGCTTTTTCACCAATCGATGTCACGCCTGTAAAATCAACTTTTACAAGTGCATTTTGCGCAAATGTTTCCTTACCAATTACTGTTACTTTTTCTGGTAACGATACAGATGTCATACCATTTGGTGAGTCTACACCGAATTTTGTAATTTCTACTTCTTCATCTGGAATTTTAAATGCAGCTTCTCCAATTGCTGTAATGTCTTTTCCATCTGGAGTTTGATCTGGAAGCACTAATGTATGAAGTGTTTTTCTCTTTGCGTGTCCGCTTTCTGACCAACCTGTGAGCACTGTTCCATCATAAGTGAAGTCTTCAGCTGTCCATCCTGTACCTGCGAATTTATCATAAACAACAACATGTGACCATTTATTTACATTTTCGCTATTGTAACTTCCTTCGGCTCCTGCTTCTCCTGCTTTTACTTTGTCTGCAATTTTTAAAGTAACAACTGGGTTTGGTGCTGCATTCTTTTTACCAAAAATAAATACTGTTGTAGATAAAGTTAAGCTATTTGGAATTGCAACTTCTGTAATCTTGCATCCTGTAAAAGCCTCTTTTCCAATGGATTCTAACCCTTCATGTAATATCAATGTTGTTAATGTACTTGTAATGCCTTCTTGGTAAATTCTAAATGCTTGTTGTCCAATTGTTTTTACATTTCCAGGAATTTCAAGCGTTGTCATCTGATGATTTTCAAATGCTTTATTTCCAATGGATTCCAAAGTACTTGGCCAAATAATATTTTTGATATGTCTTCCTGCAAAAGCACTTGCTCCAATTGATGTTACACCTTCTGGAATTTCAAGTGTACCGAATTCACTTAACGATTTCCCACCATTTGCAAATGCACTTTGAGGAATCTCTGTTACATTTGCCGATAGTTTAATTGACTCAATCTGTGTACTTCCTGTAAAAGTTGCCTGTCCCATTACAGTTACACTATCAGGAATCGAAACTGCAGTCAGTTTCGAATTTTGAAATGCCATTTTACCGATTTCTTTCAAACTATTTGGTAAAGTAATTGAAGTCATCTCTGCTTCATAAGTTTCACTTCCAAGCGCAAATGCACAATCTCCAATTTTTTCTAACGTTGCTGGAAGTTGCACACTTGCTGGTGTGTAGTATTTGCCATCTGCACTTACTACAAAAATACCTTTATTATTAGTACCATTTCCTAATGCTGTAATTTTTTCTCCAGTTGGTCCTACTTTTGGAAGAATCAATGCTGGATTTACTTTGATCTTCGCGATACCTGATTCAGACAATCCTGTAATAGTACATCCTGTTTCATCATATTCAAAGTCGTTTACATTCCAAGGTGCTTTTTCATTTGGAATACTTGTTCCTACATTTAACGTATGATTTTTATTAGAGCTTGCTACGGAATTGCCTGTATTTTCTGCATCAATATAAATTTCTACAGCAATTTTCTTATTGTTTTCATCTGTATTACTTACAAATGCATTCTTATCTAATTTTTCGATATTAGAAGGCAGCTGAACTGATTGGATTTTATTCACTCCAAATGCCATGCTATCGATCTGAAGCGGAAAATCTGTTGTTGCTGTAAATTCCAAAGTCGAAATCTTATTTCTTGCAAATGACTGATTCGAAATCTGCATAATTGTTTTTGGAAATTTTACAGTTGTCAGCTGATTACTTTGGAATGCGTTCCCGCCAATATAGAATACACCTTCTGGTATTTCTAAAATAGTTAATTCATTTCCTAAGAATGCACTTGCTCCAATAAAGAAATCGCCACGTTCTGTAATTTCTCTTGTTTCTAAATTCCACTTTCCATCCCATGCAGTTTTTACATTTTCTGGAAGTGTAAGAGATTGGATTCCTTTTTTTTGGAATGCATTTCTTCCAACACCTTGGATCTTCTTTCCATTTGAATCTTGCGCTGGAATTACAAGATTTTTATTTGTTTCTAATTTTGCTTCTCCATATTCTGAAAATCCAGTAACAACGTGAGCAGTAAAATTAGGTACAGATGAATATTGATCCTTTGGATAAACTGCAAAACTTTCTTCACCATATGTAAAGTCTTCTGCTGTCCATACATTTGTATCTGTCAAATACAATTTGTGATAGTCCGAACTAGGGAAATTCTTTGTATCTTCATATTGTGTTTTCAAAGATACATATACTTTTGTAACAACTCCTGTTGTCTCGTCTGAATATTCTTTCAAAAATGTCTTTGCACCAATTTTTGTAACTGTTGTTGGAAGTGTGATTTCTGCGATTACTTTATTGCGGAATGCATTATTTCCAATCACTTCAAGGCCTTCATTTAAAGTTACTGTACAAGGTGTTTTAAGATAATTCTTTGTTGAGAATGCATAATCCCCAATCGTTTTCACTGTAGAAGGAATTTGAATACTACTGAAATTATTGCCCGCAAAGGCACGTTTTCCTATTTCTGTAATTCCTTCATGTAACTCAATACTTGTAAGATTTGTCATATAGTTATCTGGATCTGAACATCCAAATGCACTTTCTGGAATTTTTGTTAATCCCTTTGACAAATTAATTCGTTCTAGTTTTGGATTCGTTGCAAATGCTCCATTACCTAATGAAGTTACTGTGTCTGGTAAAATGACACTTGTAAGATTATTGGTTTGGAATGCAAGTGCTCCGATCGTAGTAAGTCTTGCTGGGAATGTTACGTCTTTTAATCCATTATTTTGGAATGCATAATTCCCAATTGTTTGTAAAGCACTTGGAAGGTATACTGAGTCAAAGCCTTCCCCTTCTGCTCCAAATAATCCATAGCCTCCTGCTTTCGCATCAGCAATTGCTGTTACATACATTCCGTCTTTATTGATATCTGGGATTACTAAATCTTTGTTTGTAGCTCTTTTCGCAATACCTGATTCTGATAATCCTGTAACTGTTTGTCCATCAAATGTAAAGTCATTTACATTCCATGGAAGATCTTTATTTTCTGTATCTGATGTGCCATCATTTACAATTAATTTTTGGAAGTATGAAAATTGAGAACTTGTTTCTTGTCCGTCGTGGTGGATTCTGTCTTTCACTTCCAACTCTGCATTGTCTGTATACATATATACAATACCTGCATCATATGTCTGTCCGTCTACTTTATATGTTTTATATTTTGCTGCTGCATCTTCTGCCAATGGTTCTTTTCCTGTATTCCACATAAAAGTGTCTTTATTCACAACTTCTGTATAATCAGGAAGTCTGACTGATTTTATAAAGTTACTTGCAAATGGCATACCGTGCATTTCTAATTGAAAATCACATGTTGTTGGGAAGTTGACTGTTGTGATTCTATTCTTAGCAAATGACATTGTTTCAATCCACCAAATGGTTTTTGGAAATTTCACAGTTGTAATTTGATTACTTGCAAATGCACTTGACAGACATGCAATAACACCTTCTGGTAACGAAACTGATGTCAACTTGTTTCCTGAAAATGCATTTTCTGCAATAATGAAATTACCTCGTTTTGTAATTTTCCCATTCGTTACTGTATCTTCATAGTCCACCATCATTCCTGTTGGAAATGTTACAGATGTAAGACCTTTATTTTTAAAGGCACTTGGAGCCACTCCCACAACTGTATATCCTTCATCATCTACAGCTGGAAGTACTAGATCCGTATTCTTTTCCAATTTTGCAAGACCTGATTCTGAAAATCCAGCAATTGCAGATCCTTGAATCACAAAATCTCTAGAATAATCACATCCGTACAATCTTTTTTCGTATGAGGTATAAGTAAAATCTGCAGATGTCCAAGTAGATGCATCTACCTCTTCCTCTGTTTCTACTGTTACCGCCATCACATCTGAATTTGATTCCATTTCCTGTGTTTCTTCTTCTACTTCTACGATGCTTTCTATCTCTGTATCTAATTCCGATCCCTCTGCTGCCGACACCGAAATCACATTAGAAAACGCCATACTAAAGCATAGAAGTAATGCTAATAGTTGTTTCTTTTTCTTAAACATTTTTACCTCCGTTCTTCAACATCCCATTACTTCAAATTATATCATTTGTCAGAATGTTCGTCTAATTGGTAATATCAATAAATTTTACTTATAGTTTTTTTCAATAAATGAAACTTTTATTGATTCAAAGTAATGCTTGCATTTTCCCTTCTTTTATGAAATCATTATAAAAACATTTACTTTTACAGGAGAAAATAATTATGAAATTATCATCACAAAAAAAATGGGCATACTTCCTATTGCTTTTATATATTTCATTCGGCTTTATCTTGTCTTTTTCAGGAGACGGATTTGTATGGTATTGGATATTTGGAATTTGTTTGGGATTCCTTTTGCAACGTTCACACATCTGTTTTGTTTCCGCAGCATGTGATCCCATTCTTTCTCGATCTACGGATCAATTGCGTGCACTTTTGATAGGAATTCTTATTACTTCATTTGGTATTTCTGTCATCAAATTCTTGTCAAATGGCACTTACGATACCTTAGGTGTCTCTGCTATTAGCATTCCACTTATCTTAGGTGCCTTTTTATTTGGTATAGGAATGGTACTTTCCGGATGCTGTTGTTCCGGAATGCATATTCGGATAGCAGAGGGCTATTTTGTTCATATCATTACTCTTTTTGGTGTACTGATCGGTTATGGATGCGCCAATATCCATTATCAATCTTTCTGGTCCACTTTGATGAGCAATGCACCGTTTATATTTCTTCCTGAAAAAATGGGATGGACACTTGGAATTATTGTAAATATTGTTTTATTGTTACTTACATACTTTATTGCTTTGAAAATAGATATCCACACGCCATCCTCTGACAATACATCCTATTTAGAGGGATGCATTATCTTAGGTATCATTTGTATCCTTCACGTGATTATTTTAAAAGCGCCTTGGTCAGTTTCTGGTGCTTTTTACTGGGTTGGAACTATCAGCGCGCAATTATTCTCAAGAAGCGAAAATATATCACATATTGTTCCTTCTATTGCCTATGGAAGCATTCTTCGTAACGTAGGTCTGATTGCAGGTTCTCTTGTCTCTGTTCTACTTCGTTCACGATTTCGATTTCAAAAAATCCGTTCTTGGAAGCAGGTATTCAAATCTGCATTGGGTGGATTTTTAATGGGATATGGTGCCTGTATTGCAGATGGTTGTAATATTACCTCCTTTTTTACTGCTATTGCATCCTTATCTTTATCTGGCTGGATATTTATGTGTGCATTATTTGTGGGTGCATACGTTGGAATTAAATTATTATATAAAATGATATGATTTATGAGGATAAATTTATGAAAATATGCAATTTGAAAACACAGTTATTTCATTCCAAACTCTATAGACTTGAACAGATTACAATTGGAATCACATTGATATGCTTTCTCTGTTTCGGAATCATTCAATCCTCTTTTTCCTTCACATCAGAAGTATCTACTACTCCATCCGCAGAATCTCCTACTTCTGATAGGGAACTTGCAAATAATGATTCCGACACTAACGATACTCCTATGGTTCCAGAAGATTCGCTGGCATCTGCTGACAACGAAGAGGTAATCATTGACGAATCAGAAACGATTGATAACTCAGAAAATATTAATGAAACTTCTGTCCCAAATGAGAAGCCTAATATACCTTCTCAAACAGAATCGTCTTCTCAAAACAAGACACCTTCTCAAACAGAATCGCCGAATGCTTCTGCTTCCACTCCTGTTGAACCAGAAAAAGTCTGGGTTCCACCTGTTTACGAAACCATTCACCATGATGCAGTTTACGAAACAGTTTCTATTGTAATCTGTAATTATTGTGCTGAAGAGTTTGAATCTACAAGCGATTTTCAAATTCATAAAGCTGCTAATGGTGGATGAGCCGGTTTGCACACAACTTGCAGGAAGGCAAGCAAACAAATCCTTATACAAGATGCTTGGGATGAACAGGTTTTAGTCAAAGAAGGATATTACAAGTAATTCACGTATACAGAAAACAAGCTCTCATTTCGAAAAAAGTTACATTTGTTACTTTTCCTCGAAATGAGAGCTTGTTTATATTTCATCTTATAATCGTTTAAAAATTGGTTTATGTTTACGAAATTCTGTGTAATAAGTAAAACCACAGCCGATCAAAATATCATTTGCCTTTTCAAATTGATATGCAATATGCTCTGGACAGTGTCCATCTGAACCAACTGTAATAATCTCTCCACCTAACTCACGATATCTTTTCAATACATCTGGATGGGGGTGTGCAAATGGCAATCCATATTTCAAGCCGGCCATATTTAATTCTAATCCTTTTCCCTTATCAACAAGTGTTTTCAATATCTCGTCAATGATATCTGCGTATTTTTGATAAGTGTAAAACTTTTCTCGTTCTTTCCCATATCTCACAACATAATCTACATGACCTAACACGTCAAATCCAGAAACATTCTGTACACATTGCAAAATATATTCCAATGCCTCACGATAGGCTTCTTCATCCGTTTTCCCTTCAAAAAAATCCCCCTTGCAAGGATCTTTTCCATCAATAAAGTGGATGGAACCAATTGTAAAATCAAGTGGATAGAAATTCTCCAGCTGATATGCATAGTCTTTCATACTCGGCTGCATCCCGAGTTCAACACCAATGCGTATATTAATCTGGCTTTTATAGTTCTCTTGTAATTTCTGCATATACTGTACGTAAGGTATCATATCCAACTCGAATTGAGGATAGCCATAATCATGATGGTCTGTGAAACAAATTGTTTCTAATCCTAATTCAATAGCTTTCTTCACCTGTTCTTCTGGACTCGTTACGGAGTCTGATGAAAAATTTGTATGCATATGGAAATCCGATTTCATATTACTTATCTCCTATAATTGTGCCTCCACCAACAACATATTCATCATCATAGAATACGATAGCTTGTCCTGGTGTAATTGCCCTTTGTTGTTCTTCAAAAGTGCAAAGCACTTCATCCTCTTTTGTTTTTTCAATCGTGCACCAAGCACCTTTATGATTGTAACGTATTTTTGCAAACACACGCATCTTTCCTTCTAAATCTGGAATAGACATAAAGTTCAATTTATTCGCTCTCACATAATAAGACATTGAATCTTCATTTGTCCCAATTACAACTTCTTGCGTTTCTGGTCGTATCTCAATTACAAATGCAGGATATCCAAGTGCTAACCCCAATCCTTTTCTTTGTCCAACTGTGTAATGTGTGATTCCTTTATGTTTTCCAAGTATTTTGCCATCTGCCGTCACAAAGTTTCCTGTTGGTAATTCTTCTCCAATTGTCTCCTCAATAAATCCAGCATAATCTCCATCTGGGACAAAACAAATGTCTTGACTATCTGGTTTATTGGCAATGCGAAGGCTGATCTTCTCTGCAATTTCTCGCACTTGATCCTTTGTATACTCTCCAACAGGCATAAGTGTCTTTGCTAATTGTTCTTGTGTCAAATTATATAATGCATAAGTTTGATCTTTTGCTAATGTAGCTGAACATCGAAGACTATAACGTCCGTTTTCCAATTGTTCAATTCTGGCATAATGTCCTGTCGCAATATAATCTGCTCCAATATCCATACTTCTCTTCAATAAAGATTCCCATTTTACATAACGGTTACATGCAATACATGGATTTGGTGTACGTCCGTTCAGATATTCATCGATAAAATAATCAATTACATTTTCTTTGAATTCCCTTTTAAAATTCATAACGTAATATGGAATATCCAAATCGTTTGCCACTCTTCTCGCATCATCTACTGCAGAAAGCCCACAGCAGCCACCATTTTCCTCTTCTACTTCTCGGTCTTCATCTTGCCAAATCTGCATCGTGACACCGATCACATCATATCCTTGTTCTTTTAAAAGATAAGCTGCCACAGAAGAATCAACGCCTCCCGACATTCCAACAACTACTTTTTTCTTTTCCATTAGTATTCTTCTTCCTCTTCTTCTTCATCTTCATGAATATCAGATTTTGGTTTTTGTAATCCTTCAATCTTAATATCATGCTTTTCTGCATAGTCCCAAAGGGCTGCGTGAATTG
>CAYTRJ010000070.1:0-9798 GCA_964440185.1 uncultured Faecalimonas sp.
TGGGTGAATCAAGTAAATCGAAATTTATCTGTCTGAAAAAAAAGAGAATTTTATAAAAAGTGGGAGGTAAGAAATGAGAAAAAGAACAAAATTTTTGGCATTCGTTCTTGCGACTATAATGATGATTACAAGTATACCAGTGTCAGCAGCACCGGGGAATTACAATCCTCAGCCAGGTCATTCTTTTTTTCAGAATGTATGGGAAAACTTTTGGGACAAAATGTTCGGAAAAGAAGAACCTGAAAATTCGGGAAAGGATGAAGAAACAAAAGAAAATGAATTAACGCTGATTGAAGATTGGACTACTGTTGAAAATGGTTCAATGCTTCGTGCTACTACTTACGAGACGGAAGCAAACGAAACTGTTGATTCAGAAATGACAACGGGCAGTACAACTGTAAAGTATTTTCCTGTTACGATGTATGATTATGTGAAAGAAACAATTAACACAGCAACAGAAAAATTAGAAGAAAATAGTGATTTTCATAAAGGGCTCTATTTTAGTAACGGAAGTGAGTTGACTTCTAGAGTTAACTATAATTATACAACGGTTTCAGATATTGTCGATGAAGAAGGGAATGTAATTGTTGAAACTGGTGAATATATTCTTTCAGTTGTTAACCCTAACAACACGAATTCATTTTATTATGTAAATAATACAGTGAATAATAATTCAGATTGGGGCACAGTTGTGTTGACAGGTACAACGGATATAGAAAGTGCAACATTATGGAAGTTTACACGTAAAGAAAATGGAACCTATACGATTCAGGATTCAACAGGAAAATATTTGACTATTACGGGTAAGAATGCAGCAACTGTGAGAGGACAGGAAAATGAATTAACACTTGTAGTATCGGAAAATGATCAAAATTCACTTGTAATTTGCGATAATGACTTTTATCTGAATGCGTTGGGAAAACAGGCTTATTTTGGCGGTTGGACATCTGGTAGTTCATTTCAACTTCAAAAGCGAGAAACTCAAATTATAGGCGGTTATGCTGAATGGAATTATTGGAATAAAGGAACCGGTGAAAATGCAAATGGCGATTTATTCTACACAGGATTGGTAAATAATACTTTAGTGGATGATCAGATTGTATTTAACGTAAATGAAGGCGGTATTTTTAATGATGATTCAAATGTTAAGTCAATTTATGAATATGTTGGATTACCGTTTGTTCTTGATGATAATGGATATTATACATTTGATTCCGATAAGAATGGTGCATATTTTGCAGATACTAATGGAGATGGAAAATCAGATCCGAAATCTGGAACAAAAGAAAGTACATACAATTTACAGTTTGATCAGGGAAATCCACAGCCATTAAAAATTGAGGTAGGTGATGAAAGCAAAAATGCATGGTTCCCATATAATATTTATCAAAGTGATGCTTATACGGAAACAATAAATTATCATTTTGGTATGCGTGCAGATTTACCGTTTTCAATGACTTCTAATGGTCGTGTAAAATCTACAGATGATGAATCTGAGCCGATCAAGTTTTCATTTTCAGGGGATGATGATTTCTGGGTTTATGTGGATGGAAATTTGGTAATTGATCTAGGGGGGATTCATAATCGTTTAGATGTTACAATCAATTTTTCAGAAAATACAGTTACTTATTCAGAACACAATAAGCAGGACGAAAATACAGAAACGGGAAGTTTTAATGATCCGGTATTTTCTACAACACAGAAATTGTTTACGGATAATGATGGAAAAGGCTTAATTGATATGACTCGAGATGCTTTTGCTGTTAAGGGAAATCATGAGATGTCTATTTTCTATCTGGAACGTGGAGAAGGAACTTCAAACTGTAAGATTCAGTTCAATCTTCCAATGCAGGATTCTGTTCTTATTACAAAAGATGCAACAAAGTCTTGGAATTCAAATAATGTAGAGCAGGATGATGAAGGAGTTGATTCTTTAACAAAAGCAGAACAGGCTATTGTTGATAAACTTGATTTTGGGTTTACATTATATAAAAAAGAAGCAGATGATCAGGCAGATACATTTACAGCAGTAACAAATACAAATTTCTATATATTAGATGCTGAAACAGGTGAAATATTACAGACGAGCAATACAGATTCTAAAGGTCATTTTTATTTGAAGAATGGACAGACTGCAAAATTCATAACAGAAATTCCAAAGACTGGAGTTACCTATTATGTTGTAGAAGATGAAGTCCCGAACGGGTTTGTAACACCGGATTTTAATTACGCTGGAAATGCTGTCGGTGGATATGATTACCAGGCAAATAAAGAAAAAACTCATGTATCTGAAGGAAAAGATATTCCGGAGCAGATCATTGAAATAGGTGCTGAAATTAACAAAAGTTATGAAGTAACTGTTTATGGAAGCATTGAAGCAAGTGATTCTGTAGAATTTATTTGTACAAATTACTTGAATGCAGACAGACCGAATCCGAGTGTAGATGTAATGGAAGATATGATCGTTATTGATTACGGTTTACCAGTGCAGATAGATCCATTGGCTAATGATATTTTCCGTGGAGATTCTATAGAGATTGTCTATATAGGAAAAGAGGAAGTAATACTTACAGAAACAGAGGATAGTAAGATAACATGGACGGAACAAGGATCAGAAGAAGAATTTGATTTTGGTAAAATTGAATTTAATGATGTTTCATATGCAGTATCTGATGATGGTGATGTAACTAGAGATACTTTGATTTATACTTTGACAAAACCATTGACAGAAGTTGAAATTATAAATTATGTGGTGAAAGTAACAGGAAGTAAAGTACAGGAAGGAACGGGGCTCGACCAAGAAGAAAGTACTTATGGTTCTGGAAAGATTTATATTATTCCTGCAACTTCAATGTATTATGAAGAAAATTTCTCCGATATGGTATCCTTTGAAGGAACTGGATGGGGTGAAATCAAATCAAACGCATCCTATGTAAGTGAATATCAGGAACCTGGTGTAGTCGGAACGGTAGGCGACAGCACATATGGTTCGGATTTAGCATATTTAGAGGATAGTGAAGATTCCAATGGGACATCAAAATTTGGCGATACAACCAGCAAAGCAATTAGATTTTCTTATACATTTACTGGTACAGGAACTTCAATTTTTGCACGTACTTCTGCGAAAACCGGATATATGCAGGTAAAACTTTATGAAGGAGAAAGTGCGTCTGGATCATATATAAAAATAGGTTATCGTGACACATACTATTGTGATAAGAATGACACAGACGAGGATCAGACAGGAACTTTATATAATATTCCGGTATACACTTATTCAGATCTGCCATATGGTACATATACAATGGTAGTAACGATTGCTAAAGCAGGTACTAAAGCTGCAGGAGGTGAAAGTGGTTCTGGCAATGAATTTTATCTGGATGGAATCCGTGTGATGGAACCTTTAAATCGTGAAAATGATACAGTGATTAATGCTGCAACAGGTGAAACAATTACTAATAAAGCATTAAATGCGTATGCAATGGACGGTGAGGCAGATATGGAAGTAATTACACTTCGTAAAAAGCTGATCACTGATGAAGAATTGGGAACAACACCTTGGAATTTCGTTGTTTTAACAGATACTGATGGAACGATACAAACAGCAGAAAATTATATTAGTATTGGACCAAAAGAGGAAGTTTATTTGAAGCAAGGTCAGAGTGTCAGCTTTGCACTAAAATATAAACCAGGAGAAAATCTGAAAGTTTACATGGGAATGAAAGCTCCGTTTGGTTCTGCAACAGCCATTGTAGGTAAAAATAGTTATAATCTGAAAAATGCAACAGATTGTTATTATGATATTACGGGAAATACAGAGTCTCTTGTTACTAAGTATGAGCAGGCAAAAGATGAAGAAGGAAATTTGCTTTATACAGATGCAGATGGTAATGAAATCTATGAAGATCAGACAGATGGGGAGTATAAGTATAAGGATAATAATGTGTCAATAACAGAAGAAACAGAATTAACTCCAAAAGATGATACGTCTAAACCATATTATTTGGCAACTTATAAGTTTACTGCGACTGATAAGATTGTGTCGTTGACGAATATTAAGGTAACAGGCACTCATGAGTTTGCACTGGTTGAGGACGTGGATATTGATATTGATGGCGGTGAAATAGAAGAGGAAGAAAATGGAGGGGAGTAAAAGTGAAAAAAAAGGTATATACAAGACCTCTGGTTGAAATTGAAGTATATGAATTAAATACCAGTATTGCAGCGAATTGTGTATCGAAAGTGTCGTTTGGTCCGGAAGCACCGGGAAAGGAAGTATGTGGAGAATTTGGTGATGTATTTGAAGTAGCTTTATATACTTCCGGAAAGTCATTTTATTCAGATGGAACAGCGGAATGTGATTGTTACTATACTTCTGGAGGTCAGGGATATTTTACCAGCTAATCGTATTGGAAGAAGTAGCCAGTAATATAGATGCGGAACAAAAAGCCGGCAACGAGTTTGTCGGCTTTTTTGTTTAAAAGCAGTATAGCTGAGAAAATATATTTATGTCTTTATAATGAAGAATAAGTTTCAAAGCGATCTAATGGAGGGATTATGAGTATTCGGATCATGCTGGGTGGAATCAGATTTCAATTGGAATCAGATTTTGAACTTTTTGTTGAAAGATCGGTAGAACCGTTCCTTTGCGACGATTGTAAGGAGTCAGATATAAAACTGTATTGGTTTTGTAAAAAAGAAACGGATGTAAAGCCGCAAGGAAAAAAGGCAGGAGAAGATTTACTTTTAGAATATTACATTCAGGAAGATCAGATTTTATGTATGGCAAAAGGAGGCGAAGGAACATATCTTTCAACGGCAATCTGTAAAAAACGATTTAAAGAAGTAGAATGTTATTTACATTTTAAACCACAAGAAAAAATGAGATATGTAGGAAATTTATTACGTCTGATTCCGATGTGTGAAATTTTTAAACAGCAAAAAGTATTATTTTTCCATTCATCACAGATCGAAGTAGCTCAGAAAGGAATTTTGTTTACAGCATTTTCTGGGACAGGAAAAACTACGCAGGCAAAACTTTGGAGTAAATATCGAAATACAAGAATTATTTGTAATGATCGAACAATGATCCGAAATGGAAAAACTTACGGATATCCGATTGATGGTTCAGAGCCGGTTTGCAGTAAAGAAGTTTTAAATCTGGGAGCCATTATTTTATTAGAACAGGGAATGGAAGATAGTATTGTACGGATTCAACCAAAGGAGGCAGTGAAAATGCTGTATCCACAAATTATCGGAGTTCACTGGAATACTGAGATACAGATATTATTTTGGGAAACATTGATTTCTTTGGTGGAAAGTTATCCAGTATATCTTTTAAAATGTACACCTAAGGAATCCGCTGTGCAATGTTTGGAAAGGCAGTTAATAATGGATGGAGTAATAAAAAATGCAGAAAATAAAAGAACGATTAATTAAAAGAGCGTCTATCGCACAAATGCCGATTATGAGTGCATTTGAATTGCTTCCGTTATGTAATTTAAAGTGTAAAATGTGTTATGTGCGAAAATCAGTGGATGAAGTGCAGAAAAACGGTGGAATTAAGGATGCAGACTGGTGGCTTCAAGTGGCAAAAGATGCAGCAGATTGTGGGTTGCTCTACCCTTTGCTAACCGGCGGAGAACCATTTCTTCATCCTGAATTTGCAAAGATTCTGGAAGGAATGCTAAAACTTGGACTTCAGGTGAGTATTAATACAAATGGAACTTTAATTGATGAAGAATGGGCAAAATTTCTTAGTAAAAATTGTCCAATTAGAATTAATCTCACGCTTTATGGTGCATCGGAAGTTGCATATGAAAAACTGTGCGGTAATGGTGCAGCATACGAAAAAGTACGAAAAGCGGTAGCATTATTAAAAAAGTACAAAATTCCGTTGAAGTTTAATGCGAGTATTACGCCGGAAAATGTACAAGATCTTGAGAAAATGGTCATTTATGCAAAAGAACAGAATGTACCGATTCAGGTAGTTTCTTATATGTTTCCGCCGGTGCGACGAGATTCGAAATTAGTTGGGAAAAATGATAGATTGTCTCCAGAACAGGCAGCCTACGTGAAAGTTTTGGCAGAACGTATGCAAAATGATCGGAAGTGGTTTTTGGCACAAGCTACAAGATATGAGTCATTTGTTCCACTAGAGCAGGAACCATGGAAAAAAGAAAAATCAGAAACAGCGGGTATGCGGTGCAGGGCAGGTTTATGTTCTTTATGGGTTGATTGGCAAGGAAATTTTACAAATTGCGGAATGTATGGTTCGGTAACGATCAGCATGAGTGGGAAAACATTTCTTCAGGCATGGAAAGAGGTTACGGAACAGACAAAAAAAGTTCGATATACATCAGAATGTTTGTTGTGTCCAAATAAAATGTTATGTCATCCTTGTATTGCGATGATCTATAACGAGTGTGGTGCACATCAAGGACGACCGGAATATGTATGTAAGATGAATCAGGCAATAGCAGATATTTATCGAGACTTTTTAGAAAACGATGATTGGGAAAAGAATACAGATATTGTGGTGCCGGAAAAAAAATGGGATGATTATTGTGTTCTGTAAAAATACAAAAGAAAGGAAAAGAGAGAAGGTATGAAAAGGAAATTTTTGAAAAGGATTACAGCGATTGTGGCAGCAATCATGACTGTTGCAGGTAGCATATCATTGCCGGTATATTCTGCAGAAAGTAATGAAACATATTACGGAATAGAAGAAACAGTGAAAATTTCGTATGACGATTATGCAAGAGAGAATGATTTTAACAAAGGATGGAGATTCTATTTGGGAACAAGTTCTTTCGCACAGAATCAGAATTTTGATGATTCTTCATGGAAAGAGGTAGATTTACCGCATGATTTCAGCATTTCTCAGGATTTTACAACATCAGGAGAGGCAGAGTCCGGCTTTCTTCCGGGCGGTACAGGCTGGTACCGTAAAAGTTTTATTGCACCGGAAAGTATAGCGGGTAAAAATATTGTCTTAAACTTTGATGGTGTTTATTCGGATGCTTATGTATATGTGAATGGAACATATGTGGGTGAACATCATTATGGATATACGAATTTTGCTTTTGACATCACCGAATATCTGCATTGCGATGGAGAAACAGAAAATGTCATTGCAGTAAAAGCGGTAAATAATATTCCAACAAGCCGTTGGTATTCCGGAAGTGGTATTTACAGAGATGTAACGCTGCTCGTGACAGATCCGGTACACGTTGATCTGAATGGTACACAGATTACGACACCGTCGATTTCTGATGGAGATGGAACGGTTCATATCAATGCAGAGATTATAAATACGAATGATGAAGAAGCTGTGGTAACCGTAGTCAATACCATTACAAAAAAAGGGGATGAAGAAATACTTGCATCAACAGAACTAAAGCCGATTACAGTCAATGGAAAAAGTACAGTTTCTGTAGAAGCAGATGTTAAAGTAGAAGATCCTCAGCTGTGGTCTATTGAAACACCGAATTTATATGAAGTGCATACGATAATTAAAGTAGATAATAAAGAAATTGATAGTTATGATACAACTTTCGGCTTCCGCTGGTTTAGTTTTGACAGTACAGGATTTCATCTGAATGAGAAAAATGTAAAACTGAATGGCGTATGTATGCATCATGATCAAGGGGCATTAGGGTCAGCAGCATACTATGATGCGATGTATCGTCAGTTATCTAAGATGAAAGATATGGGGGTAAACGCAATTCGTACAGCTCATAATCCTGCAAGTAAGGAATACATAGAAATTTGCAATGAATTAGGGCTTTTGGTCATCGAAGAAGCATTTGATGGTTGGGTTGATGTAAAAAATTCAAATTCAAATGATTTTTCAAAGTATTTTGAAAAAAATGCGGATCAAGGACTCTATGCTTATGATGAAGATATGACATGTGCAGAATATGCACTGAAATCTTTTGTAAAGCGTGATAAAAATGCTCCAGCAATCATTGCTTGGTCTATATGCAATGAAGTACAAGAAGGTACATATTGGGAGCAGCAAGATCGTTATGCTCAAATTGGGGAGAAACTGATTAACTGGATCGAAGAAATAGATATGACCAGACCTGTAACTAGCGGTGATAATAATAGAGGAGATTCGAAATCGCTGGTTAATTTGATCAATAAAATTGTAGAGGCAGATGGGATTGTTGGATTTAA
Organism: uncultured Faecalimonas sp.; assembly: GCA_964440185.1. Lineage (GTDB taxonomy): Bacteria > Bacillota > Clostridia > Lachnospirales > Lachnospiraceae > Faecalimonas. The sequence continues at coordinate 8,182 of CAYTRJ010000070.1, forward strand.
TTATGCCAATTCTGTGGAGAAACTTCAAAGTCTTGTTGAATCCTATGGTGGGAGAACAGGAGCTATCATTGCATCGGAAACATCTTCAGCAGTTAACAGCAGAAGCAGGTATATGAGCCAGGAGAGAAGTGGTAATGCAGATGGAAATTATCACATTACATCTTATGATACTTCAGCTGTTACCTGGGGAATTACAGCACATGAATCAATTTATAATACTTATCAGGATGATCGGGTAGCAGGCGAATTTGTATGGACTGGGTTTGATTATATTGGAGAACCTACTCCATGGAATTATACAACGCCAGGAACTGTAACATATTCTGGAGCAATTCCAAACAGCAGTTATTTTGGAATCGTAGAAACGACAGGTTTTGAAAAAGATACTTATTATTTGTATCGAAGTCAGTGGAATAAAGAGGAAACGACGCTTCATTTGGTAACAGCATGGGATTCCGATAATTACATACTTTCTGATGGAAAAACACCGGTTTGGATTTATTCTAATGCACCAATGGTAAAGTTATATCGGAATGGAACGGAAGTAGGGACTGCAAAAAGGGTAGAACATACTTCTTCAGCAGGACATACCTATTATACTTATGTAACAGAATCGTCAAATGACAGTATTTGTACAACTTCTTCAGGTAGTGACTCAGAAGGATTATATGCAGTATTTAATGTAACCTATCAGTCAGGTACGTTATCGGCGAAAGCGTTTGCAGCTGATGGAACAACAGAAATTATGTTGACAGGAAATAGTGGGAAAAATGTAGTTACAACACCAGGCGATGTTTCTAAGCTAAAAGTTTCCCAGAACAAAACAAGGGTGCTTGCAGATGGACAGAGTCTGACTTATATTGAAGTGGATGTTACAGATGTAAATGGAAATCTGGATACTACAGCAACAAATCTGATTACATTTACTTTGGAAGGAAACGGAAAAATTGTTGGTGTAGATAATGGAGATCAGGCAACTACAGAAAAATATCAGCAATCTTCTGTAGTGATGAGTGAAACTTCAGCAAAGATTAAAGCTTATGCGGGAAAGGCACTTGCAATTATTTCTTCGACAGAAGAAGAAGGAAGTATCAATGTAAAAGTGCAGTCTTCAGGATTGACAGAAGAAAGTGTACAGATCATTTCAGAAATAATAAAAGAAGAGCAGCGGGAGAATGATCTTGTTAGTTACACTATGGTAAGAGATTATAGTGTGTTGGAAGGAACAAGACCGGAATTGAAAACGACAGTAACTGGTATGCGGGCAAACGGAGAAAATATAACTGGTGTCGTGAAGTGGGAAAATATGTCAGAAAATGACTATAATCAGGCTGGAGATTATACTTTAAAAGGCGTCATTACATTTGAAGAATATGAGCCAATTAATGTTTCTGCTAAATTGCATGTAATAGCAAATGTGGTAGCTATGAGAAATATTTCAACAGCAACAACAGTTGGTGTGGTGCCGGTACTTCCGACGAATGTAAATGGAGTGATGGCAGATGGAACGGTAACAGGTGAATTCGCTGTTGAATGGGAAATGATTGATTCATCAGAATTGCAAACAGTGGGAACGATACTTACAGTTCATGGAAAAGCGGTTGTTCTTGGAACAAA
>CAYTRJ010000071.1:0-9789 GCA_964440185.1 uncultured Faecalimonas sp.
CAAAGAACAATAGGAGATATAAATGACACATATAAATATCGGTCTGCTGGCACATGTTGATGCTGGAAAGACAACATTAGCAGAAAGTATCTTATATACAACTGGTCAAATACGGAAATTAGGACGCGTGGATCATAAAGATACATTTTTAGATACTTATGAATTGGAACGTGCCCGCGGCATCACCATTTTTTCCAAGCAGGCAGAGCTAAAATTTCAAGAAAAAGAAATAACACTGCTAGATACGCCAGGACATGTGGATTTTTCGGCGGAGATGGAGCGTACTTTACAGATTTTGGATTATGCCGTTCTAATCATTAGTGGGGCTGACGGAGTACAGGGACATGTAAAAACACTTTGGAAATTATTGGCAGAATATAAGATCCCTACTTTTCTATTTGTTAACAAAATGGATCAAGATGGGACAGATAAATCATGGATATTACAGGAATTACATCGTCATTTAGGTGACAATTGTGTGGACTTTACAGAAGATACATCAGAAGCATTTTATGAAGCATTGGCTATGTGTGAAGAGTCAGTCTTAGAACAATTTTTAGAAGAAGGTACAATATCTACAAATACGATTTCTGAAATGATTCAGAAACGTAATGTATTTCCATGCTATTTTGGCTCTGCATTGAAATTAGATGGAATAGAAGCGTTTTTAGATGGATTAAGTATTTATACCAAAGAAAAAGAATACCCATCTGCATTTGGTGCAAAAGTTTATAAGATTACAAGGGACAAACAAGGAAATCGCCTGACCTATCTAAAGATTACCGGTGGCTCATTGAAAGTAAAAACTGAGTTGCTGGAAGGGGAGAAAATTGACCAGATTCGAATATACTCAGGGGCGTCTTTTCGAACTGTACAAGAGGTATCTGCAGGTGAGGTATGCGCAGTAACTGGATTACATTCTACAAAAGTTGGAGATTGTTTTGGCTGTGAGCCTGATCATTATATGCCTCTTCTGGAGCCTGTATTAACTTATGAAATTCAACTTCCAGAAGACAGTGATGTACATGGTACATTTTTAAAACTAAAACAATTAGAGGAAGAGATTCCAGAGCTTCATATTGTTTGGAATGAACATTTAAATGAAATCCATACACAAGTGATGGGAGCAGTACAGATTGAGATTTTGCAAAATCTGATTGCAGAACGTTACGGAATCACTGTAGAATTTGGCTCTGGAAGTATCGTTTATAAGGAAACGATTGAAAATAAAGTCGAAGGGAATGGACACTATGAGCCATTGCGTCACTATGCAGAGGTACGGTTGTTGTTGGAACCTGGACCATTGGGAAGTGGTATTACTTATGAAGCGAATTGTTCAGAAGACATTCTTGACCGCAATTGGCAGCGCTTGATCCTAACCCATATTGGAGAAAAAGTACATCGTGGTGTATTGACGGGGTCTGAAATTACCGACATAAAGATTACACTGGTAAATGGGCGTGCTCATTTGAAGCATACAGAAGGGGGAGATTTCAGGCAATCAACTTATCGTGCGATCAGGCAAGGCTTAAAGAAAGCAAAATCGGTTTTACTGGAACCAGTTTATGAATATCAGCTAGAAGTACCATCAGAAATGATTGGACGAGCAATGACAGATATTCAAAAAATGCATGGAACTTTTTCTGATCCGGAAATGGAAGGCGATTACGCAATCTTAAAAGGAACAGCGCCTGTTGTTACAATGAGAGATTATCAGACAGAAGTAATTGCTTATTCAAAAGGATGCGGTCGTCTGTTCTGCAATCTTAAAGGATATGAGCCATGTCATAATACAGAGGAAGTCATTGCACAAATAGGTTATGATGCAGAAGCGGACATCGATAATCCAACGGGGTCTGTATTCTGCGCACATGGAGCTGGCTATCTTGTTCCATGGAATGAAGTAGATGATCATATGCATACAGAAAGTGTTCTTAAGAAAAAGCCGATTCAAAGAGTCAGTGTACCTGCTGCACCAACGGCCATTGATGAAGAAGAATTGAAGGTAATCTTTGAGCGTACTTACGGACCGCAAAAAGAACGAAAACGAGATAGCAGCAAATATATTTCGACAGAGTATTCAACACCAAAGAAAGTAAAGAAGCCGTCGGAAGTAATGGAAATCTTGCTGGTAGATGGATATAATATTATCCATGCATGGGATGAGCTAAAAGAGTTATTCCAAGTGAATGCAGATGGTGCCAGAAATAAATTGATGGATATTTTGTGCAATTATCAAGGATATAAAAATCAATTATTGATTGTTGTGTTTGATGGATATAAGGTACCAGGAAATCCTGGAGAAGTAACAAAGTATCATAATATTTACGTGGTATATACAAAAGAAGCTGAAACTGCAGATCAATATATTGAAAAAACAGTTCCGAAGATTTCAAAAAAATATCATGTTACGGTTGCAACATCCGATGCTTTAGAACAGATGATCATTATGGGACAAGGTGCCTTACGGATTTCTTCCAAAGAATTGTGGAAAGAGATTCAAATCTGCAATCAACAAATGCGAGAGGAACATTTAAATCAAACAAAGAGTACAAAACAGTATCTTTTTGATGGACTTTCAAATGAACTTTCAGAATTGATGGATGATGTTCGCATGGGAAGACGAGAAATTGAATAATGCATTTCTGCCACACATATACTGATAGAAAGATATGTGTGGTATTTTTATGGATAAAAATAAGTGGAAGCAAAAGCTTACAGATGCGACAGGAATGCCAAAAGATGTGGTATATGGCATTCCGATACTTACCATACAAGGTCATTTTGAACTTACCATTGAAAATTATCGAGGAATTTTGGAATATACAGATACTCTGATCCGGATTCAAACCAAAACAGGACAGATTCATGTAAGAGGAGTACATTTGGAAATTCCTAATTATAATGAGCAGGATACTAAAATCATTGGTCATTTAGAAGCTATTGAATTCTATGGAGGAGAATAAATTTGTTCATATCGTTGTTGCATTATATACAGGGATATTTGAAAATACAGCTCATAGGCTATTCACCGGAACGTTTTTTGAATTTGTGCCGTAATAAAAATATTTCTATTTGGGGATTACAAGCAAATGGGAATTGTTATGAGATGTACATGAAGGTATCCGGATTTCGAAAGTTAAAACCTATTTTAAAAAAAACACGGACACATATCCGGATATTGGAGCGAAGGGGATTTCCCTTCTTTTTTTATAAATATCGGAAGCGAAAAATATTTTTTGGTGGCAGCATTCTGTGTATAGGATTGCTGTTAAGTTTTACACAGTTTCTTTGGGAAATTGATATTCAAGGCAATTTTTCTATTACAGATGAGGTCATTGAAGAGTATCTGGAAAGCCAGGAAATTTATGAAGGGATGAAACGAAATAATATTGATTGCCATAAAATTGCAAAACAAATTCGAAAAAATTTTCCTAATATCATATGGGTATCAGCTTCCTTGAATGGAAATAAACTGCAAATTGAAGTGAAGGAAAAAGAGGATACCATGGAAAAAAGTATAGAAGAAAATAGTTCCTGTGATATTGTGGCGGAAAAAGCAGGGAAAATTGTAAAAATGATCACACGTAGTGGGACACCTCTTGTTAAAATAGGTGATATGGTACAAGAAGGTGATGTACTTGTGTCTGGTGTTGTGGATATTTTAAATGATGCAAAGGAAGTGGAGTCTCAAAAATATGTGGCAGCTGATGCAGATATCGTGGTGGAATCCACAATCCAATATCAAAACACATGTGCGGCATCTTATTCAAAAAAGAAATATACAGATAAGCAACGGAAAGGATATTATTTCCGAATATTTTCTTATTACCTAAGAATCGGATACCTGAGAGAAAAATTTGAAGAAAAAGAAATTCTCCTACAAGAACAGGATGTAGCACTTCCAATTACATGTGGTTCTATTTTATTGAGAGAGTATGTTTTGGAAGAGGCAGTATATAGTGAAAAGGAAATGGAAGAAAAATTACAGGAACAATATAAACAATATTGTGAAGAATTAATCTCATCTGGTGCAACAATTTTGGAAGAAACATATGAGATACAGGGAAACAATGAGGTGAAAATCGGGTATGGGACATTAAAAATACAGGAAGCAATCGGGATTCCTAGGAAAGTGATTGATTTACCTGAGACAACTATGTTAGAATAGATTAGTTATAAGTAATATAGAAAGGACTATGTTTCATGGGAATTCTTGAAGAAATTATAGAAATACCTGCAACACACGAAAGTAATATCTTCGGACAATTTGATGCTTATGCAAAGAAAATTGAACGCACTTTACATGTGACTTTAATAGCACGTGATGGAAATGTGAAGATTTTAGGGGATGCAATTCGCGTGAACCAGGCAAAACGTGTTTTGATACAGTTAACAGAATTATCAAAGCGTGGCAATACCATAACAGAACAAAATGTTGACTATGCGATTTCACTTGTTTTTGAGGATAGTGAAAAAGAACTTGTAGAGATTGATAAAGATATTATTTGCCATACCTTACAAGGGAAACCGATCAAACCTAAAACAGTGGGACAAAAGAAATATGTAGACGCAATTCGAAAACAGATGATTACATTTGGCCTTGGACCTGCTGGAACAGGAAAGACTTATCTTGCAATGGCGATGGCAATCACAGCGTTTAAGAATAATGAAGTAGGACGTATCATTTTAACAAGACCTGCTATTGAAGCAGGAGAAAAACTTGGATTTTTACCAGGAGATTTGCAAAGCAAGATCGACCCATATCTTCGTCCACTATATGATGCATTGTACCAGATCATGGGGGCAGAAAGTTTTATCAAAAATTCTGAAAAAGGATTGATAGAAGTTGCTCCGCTTGCGTATATGAGGGGACGTACATTGGATAATGCATTTATTATCCTAGATGAGGCACAAAATACAACACCTGCACAGATGAAGATGTTTTTGACGCGTATTGGATTTGGTTCAAAAGTTGTTATCACTGGTGATTCAACGCAAAAGGATTTACCATCCGGTATGATTTCAGGTTTAGATGTGGCAACAAAAGTTGTAAGAAATATTGAGGATATTTCAATCTGTAATTTGACGAGCAAAGACGTTGTAAGACATCCGCTGGTGCAGCGCATTGTAAAAGCATATGAAGAATATGAACATAAAAACGAACGCATAAAAGAAAGAAGGAAAAAATAGATGACTGTACTATTTGAAGAAGAAGGAGACTTGAAGTTAGATCTGCCATGTGAAGAATTGGCAAATAAAGTGATTCTTGCAGCAATGGATTATGTAGATTGCCCTTATGAAGCAGAAGTAAATTTACTCCTTACAATGAACGAAGAAATTCATGAAATGAATCAAAATTTCCGTCAGATTGATAGACCAACAGACGTCTTATCCTTTCCGATGGTAGATTATGAAGTGCCTGGAAAATTTGATTTTTTAGAAGAAGCAGATGAATATTTTCATCCAGAATCTGGAGAATTGATGTTAGGGGACATTGTTATTTCGAAAGAGAAAGTAATTGAACAAGCAAAAGAGTATGGACATTCTATTGAACGTGAATATGCATTTCTTATTGCACATAGTATGCTTCATCTATTCGGGTATGACCATATGGAAGAAGACGAACGTATTGAAATGGAAACAAAACAAAAAGAAATTTTAGAGCAGTTAAAGATATTGCGCTAATTAGAAAGGATCAGTATGAACGGAAAACAAAAGAAAAACAGTAGTTTTCTTATGCAAGGAATGATTCTTGCTGTAGCTGGAATCATAACGAGACTGATTGGTATTGCGTATCGTATTCCGGTAAATAATATCTTAGGAGATGAAGGGCAAGGGCTATATGGATGTGCATTTTCCATCTACAATATTGCCTTGTTGTTATCTTCCTATAGTTTGCCGCTAGCAGTATCCAAATTAGTTTCAGCAAGAGTTGCGAAGAAAGAATATAAAAATGCACAACGTATTTTCAAAAGCGCATTGTTATTTGCGGTTATCGTTGGTGCAATTGTTGGTGGATTGATTTTCTTACTATCAGATTTCATTTCAACAACAATCATGTCTATGCCACTTAGTGCATATGCACTTCGTGTGTTAGCTCCATGCTTATTTATTGTAGCGATCATGGGTGTGATCCGTGGATATTTTCAAGGATTGGGAACAATGGTTCCAACTGCTGCATCTCAGATTGTTGAACAGATTGTAAATGCCATCGTGAGTATTGTAGGCGCAAGCTATCTTTTAGAAATGTGCAAACAGTCAGCAGAAGCTGAAAAAATACCTTCCCTTCCATCTGCGTATGGTGCAGCTGGTGGTACTTTAGGTACATTGTGTGGTGCTTTATTTGGATTACTTTTCTTACTTTTTGTGCTAAAACTTTACATGCCGACTATGAAAAAGAAGGAAATGAAAGATGTGCATAGTGAAGTGGAAGAATACAAAGATATTTATAAGATATTACTGCTTACAATCGCACCTGTAATTCTAAGTACAGCAATCTATAATATCAATGACACTATCGATCAGGGTATCTTTAGTAATATTATGATTGCTCAAGGCCATAATGAAATCCAAGTAAGAGAATTACTTGGAATGTTCACTGGTAAATATAATACTTTGATTCATATCCCGCTTGCCATTGCAAATGCTCTTGGTTCTGCATTGATTCCAAGTCTGATCGCAACATTAAAAGTTGGGACAAAGAAAGACATTCATAGCAAGATCAATATGGTAATTCGTTTTGCAATGTTAATTGCAATTCCAAGCTGTGTGGCATTTATTACAATGCCACAAGAAATTTTGTCATTATTATACAGCACAGGAAATATTGAGATTCCAGCACAAATGCTCCGCATTGGAGGGATTACAGTTGTATTCTATTGTTTATCAACTGTAACAAATTCTATCTTGCAAGGATTGAATAAAATGTCAGCTCCAGTAAAACATGGTGCAATTGCATTGGCATTACATTTGATCGCTGTTGTATTTTTACTTGTTGTATGTAAAGCAGGTATTTACTCAATCATTATCGGTAATATTATATTCTCTTTGATCGTATGTATCCTAAATGAACGTGCAATGCGTCGAGCTTCTGGATATCATCAGGAATACAAAAAAACGTTTTTACTTCCAACAATCGCAGCAGTTCTTATGGGAATTATCATAATACTGTTTAATAATTTGTTTGCGCTTGTAAAAATACCTGGACGTATTGCAACCATTTTCGTAATCTTGCTTGCAGTAGTAACATATGGAATTGCATTGTTAAAAATTGGTGCGCTGTCTTCAGAAGAAATTGTTATGCTTCCAAAGGGAAGAACATTACTTCGACTTTTTCAAAAATTGCACCTTGTAAATGGAGTAAAAGAAGATGAATAAACCAATCCAAAAGATTGCGATTCTACATAGTTTGTGTGGCGTGGGAAAAGCATCTTTAACAAATATGATTCCTATTTTAAGCACTATGGGAATAGAAGCTTGCCCTATTCCAACAGCTATTTTGTCCACACACACAGGAGGGTATGGAATACCGGCAATTCAACCTGTGTCTGGAGAGTTTATTTGTGAATGCGGAAGACACTATCGGGAGAACCAAATTACCTTTGATGCTATTTTTGTAGGTTATTTAGGAAAAAGCGAGTTAGTGGATGCGGTATCGTATTTTATTGATCAATTTCCGAATACAAAAATTTATTTGGATCCTATTATGGGTGATCATGGGAGCTATTATGGAAATTTAGATGCATCTTACTGTGAGAGTTACCAAAAATTGATTGCGAAAGCAGATGTGTTGCTTCCCAACTTAACAGAAGCCTGCTTGTTGACTAATCATCCTTATCAACAAGATATTGACTCGGATGAACTGCAAAATATTGCAGAACAGTTGCAAAAAAACAAGAAAAAAGAGCTTGTTATTACTGGCATTTCTAATCGCATTTATTGGAGCAAAGACCAATTTCATGCTTTTTATGATTTTGAAAAGCAACCAGGAAATTTTCATGGCACAGGAGATATATTCGATGCAGTATTTGTTGGAAAACGGATGCAAGGATATGATATACAGGATGCAGTAGAGGCAGCTCATATTTATACTAGTGCTTGTATTGCAAAAACTTCTAATTATGTTTATGAAGAACGCGAAGGAATTCTGGTTGAAAAAATGTTAGATCAGCTTGTATAGTGATAAGAAAAGCAGCCAATACTATGTTACAAAAAGGAGAAACCTTTATGAGACAAAGAAAAAGTGTTGGCTTGCTTATACTTGCAGTTGTTTTATTGCTTACGCTTATGTTGCTATATCGTGAGAGTTATTATCGTGTACAAGATAAAATTGTAGAAGAAGAAGTAAAAAGTGATGAAGTGACGGTAGGATATTATATTAAAGATACAGATGGTTATGTAACAGTTTATGAAGCAGATCAAAAGACTGTGTACGAATATACATCGATTCGTGTGTCGGATTTACCAGATAAAATACAGAAACAGTTAAAAGGCGGAATGAAAGTAGTGTCGCCTGGACAAGTCTATGGTTTTTTAGAAAATTATTCTAGTTAAGATAGACGAATCTTTATCTTTCGTGTAATATAAGAGAGAATTTTGGAAGAAAGGTTGTAAGAAATATGACAGATGAAAAAATCGAAAGAATAAATGAACTTTATCGTAAAGCAAAAAATGAAGGACTTACAGAAGATGAAAAAGTAGAACAACAAGTTCTACGCCGACAATATATTGATGACTTTAAAAGAAATTTAAGGGGACAACTAGATAATATTTCAATCAAAGAAGCTGATGGAAGTATTACAAATCTTGGAGAAAAACATGGTATCAAAGAAGGACATTAGAAGGATTGTCCTTGCCAGACGTAGCCAAATGGCAGCAAAAGAATGGGCGCAAAAAAGTCGCATGATCTATGAATCTGTGATCACACACCCGTTCTTTTTAGAGTCTGAGGAAATCTACTGCTATGTTGATTATCGCAAAGAAGTAGAAACAAGAAAAATCATAGAAGCAGCATGGAAACTTGGAAAAAAAGTAGCAGTTCCCAAGGTGGAATCGGATGAAATGAACTTTTATTATATTTGTTCTTTTAACGAGCTAGAAGAAGGCTATCATCAGATTTTAGAACCTATTTCAGGGGAAAAAGCAGATGGTATGAGAGGGTTACTTTTGATGCCGGGTGTGGCATTTGATCCTAAACGTAATCGTATTGGTTATGGAAAGGGATTCTATGATTCTTATTGTAAAGAGCATCTCACACAAAAAAGAATTGCATTAGGATTTGAGCTTCAGATGGTACCCCAAATTCCTGCTCAAGATTTTGACTGGAAACCAGATGCCCTTATTACGGAGGAAAAGATATATGTTTGATCAATTACCACAAGATCCTGTTTTATGTTTGAGCGTGGTAAACACAAAATTACGAGATCATTACAAAAGTTTAGAATTATTATGTGATGATCTGCAGATCGATAAGGAAAAACTTACGAATAAGTTAGCTATGATCGATTACGAATATGATACAGAAAAGAACCAATTTATTTAGAAAGGATATAGGCAATATGAAAGATATCGAAATGCGTATTGAAGCTATGGACATCACACAGGAAGCTCCTGTGAGTGAACCGGAACGTCAATATTATTACATAAAAAAAGCTAGAACATATGTGGCAAATGCATCTAAAGAGGCGGGACGTCCACTTACATTTTGTGTAACAACATTTGGCTGCCAAATGAATGCACATGATTCTGAAAAATTAATCGGAGTATTAGAACAAATTGGTTACCAAG
>CAYTRJ010000072.1:0-9662 GCA_964440185.1 uncultured Faecalimonas sp.
AGGATGATAGAAAATTTGAGGTTTCTACAGTAACGGGGATGGCTGTGTATCCATAAAACCATCTTTTCCAAATGGATTTCGACTCTTTTTCTCTATGATGTGACACATCTTTTGCTTCTCTCATAAAAATTTCTTGTGCAGACACCTCATGATCTACGATTTCTTTTTTAACATATGTGCCATCCATACACATTTTTCTAGCCTTTTGATTGTCCTTAAGCATTACATCCAACATATGATTTAATCGTTTTTTGATTTCTGTATCATAAATTGGGCATGCAACTTCCACACGTTTTTCAGTATTGCGTGTCATCATATCCGCAGAACCAATATATAATTTTTGCTCTGCACCAGTTCCGAAGCTGAAAATGCGAGCATGTTCCAAATATCTGCCTACGATGCTCGTAACAGTCAAATGCTCTGTTGCACCTGGAACCTCTGGTAATACACAGCAAATTCCTCGCACGATCAGATCAATTTTGACACCCGCTTGAGATGCTTCCGCAATTTTTTCAATAAAATCAATATCTGTAACCGAATTCATTTTCATAATGATACGGCCACGTGTCCCCTTTGCGATTTCTTCATCGATTAAACTTAGAATACCTCGCTTCAACGTAACTGGCGCAACCAAAAGATGCTGGTACGCACCTTCTAGGTTTCCAATTGCCATATTTTTAAAAAATTGTGATGCATCTTCTCCGATTTGTTGATCCGCTGTCATAAATGATACATCTGTATACATTGCTGCTGTTTTCTCGTTGTAATTGCCTGTTCCAATCTGTGTGATATATTGGATCTCATTGCGATTACGATAAGTAATCTGGCAAATTTTCGAATGAACTTTATATCCCTCAAATCCATAAATCACACGACATCCTGCTTCTTCTAAACGTTCTGACCAATCAATATTATTTTGTTCATCAAATCGCGCACGAAGTTCGATCAAAACAGTAACTTCTTTTCCATTTTCTGCTGCTGCGCAAAGATACTCTACCAGACGGGTCTTTTTTGCCAAACGATAAATCGTAATCTTAATAGTCATTACATTTGGATCTACTGAAGCTTCACGAATCAATTGTAAAAATGGTTCCATGCTTTCGTATGGATAAGATAATAAAATGTCTTTCCGTTTCACTTGCTTCATGATGCTTCCTTCTTCTACCATTTTAGCTGGCTGAGGAGTAAATGGCTCATCCACAAGAGAGCGTTTCATAGACTCTGGCAATTTCCCTATGATTGAAAAAATATAGTCTAACTTCATTGGTACTTTTGTCTTAAAAATCTGTTTTGCATTAAGATGCAATTTTTCACAAAGCATTTGTTCCATTTCTTTGGAAAGTGTATTTGCCACTTCCAAACGCACTGCAGCCATTCTACGTCTCTTATGAAGCGTTTTTTTCATTAATGCACGAAAATCTTCCATACCATCATACATTTCATCATCTGGTGAAATGTCTGCATTTCGCGTTACACAAATATAATTACGCTCTGTAATATCATATTTTTCAAAAATCAGTTCCAAATATTCCATGATTACTTTTTCCATGCGAATATAACGAATATCATGTCCTGGCAAATACAAAATATCCGAAATGTACTGAGGCACTGGAACAATCCCCAATTTTGTTTTATCATTGATCTTCAAATTGGCAATCACATATAATTCGTTATTCAGCAAATGTGGAAATGGATGATTCATATCCACTATTTGAGGTGCTAAAACAGGAAGTACTTGCTCTTTAAAGTATTTTTTTACATACTTTTTCTCTGAAGATTCCAGTTCTTTGAAGGATAAACCACATACCCCATACGGATGTAGTTGTTTTTTTATGCTGTCATAAGTACGGTCACGTTCTTTATATAATGGTGCTACCGCCTCATAAATAGCTTCCAACTGTTCTTTTGCCGTCATCCCTGTTCGAGAATCAACTTCGTTGCTCCCAATTGCCACCATGTCATACAAGCTTCCCACGCGAATCATGAAAAATTCATCTAGGTTACTCGTAAAAATCGCAACAAATTTCATCCGTTCCAATAAAGGTACTGTTAAATCCTGTGCTTCTTCCAACACACGTCTGTTAAATCGAAGCCAAGATAATTCTCTGTTTTGTGTATACGTTTTCTTTCCTTTACTCACATCCATCACCTCAATTCATTTTATCATAAGAAAAATAAATAGGAAAGGGTTCACCTTTCCTATTCGATCATGAATTATTTTGCTTTAATATATCCTTTTGCTGTTAAAGTTTCTGCACAAAGAATAGCTCCGCCTGCTGCTCCACGTACTGTATTATGTGATAATCCAACAAATTTGAAATCATATACACTATCTTCACGAAGACGTCCTACTGATACTCCCATACCATTTTCAAAGTTCACATCCAATTGTACTTGTGGACGATTATCTTCTTCAAGGTATTGGATAAATTGTTTTGGTGCACTTGGTAATTCCAATTCTTGTGGAAGTCCTTTAAAGTTTACTAATTTTTCAATTAATTGTTCTTTTGTTGGTTTCTTTGCAAAACGTACAAATACTGCTGCTGTATGTCCATCTAAAACAGGTACACGGATACATTGTGTTGTAATCACAGGTCCTTCTGCTTTTACGATTTCACCATCAACTACTTTTCCCCAGATACGAAGTGGTTCTTGTTCACTCTTTTCTTCTTCCCCACCGATAAATGGAATGATATTTTCTACCATTTCTGGCCAATCTTTAAATGTTTTTCCTGCTCCAGAAATTGCTTGATATGTAGTTGCAACTACTTCTGTAGGTTCAAATTCTTTCCATGCTGTCAAAACTGGTGCATAACTTTGAATCGAACAATTTGGTTTTACTGCTACGAAACCTCTTGTTGTACCAAGGCGTTTCTTTTGTGCTTCAATTACATCAAAATGTTCTGGATTGATTTCAGGCACTACCATTGGTACATCTTTTGTCCAACGATGTGCACTGTTATTTGAAACAACTGGTGTTTCTGTTTTTGCATAAGCATCTTCGATTGCACGGATTTCTTCTTTTGTCATATCAACTGCGCTAAATACAAAATCAACACCCGCTGCTACTTTTTCTACTTCATTTACATTTGCTACCACAAGATTTTTCACACCTTCTGGCATTGGAGTTTTCATTTTCCATCTATCGCCAACAGCCTCTTCATATGTTTTTCCTGCTGAACGTGGGCTTGCTGCTACTGTTACTACTTCATACCAAGGATGATTTTCTAACAACGAAATAAAACGTTGTCCAACCATACCTGTTGCTCCTAAAATACCTACTTTTAATTTTTGTTGCATTGTAAATCCTCCTCTTGTAAATATCCTTTATATATAGAAATTACGTTGTTCATAGCTTCCTTACCTGGTGCACCAATTGTCATACGCTTGTTCACACAAGTTTCTAAACTAATCGCTTCGTAAATATCTTCCTCAAATACTGGCGAGATCTTTTTATATTCTTCTAAAGTCATATCGTCAAGTGCAATATCCTTTTCAATACAATACAACACCAATTGTCCAACAATTCCATGAGCATCTCTGAATGGTACTCCATGATTCACCAAATAATCTGCCGCATCTGTTGCATTTGTAAATCCATTTTTCGCACTATTTTCCATAACCTGATGATGGAATTTCATTGTGCGAAGCATTCCCGTAAATAGTGCCAAACATCCTTTTACAGTATCAATGGCATCAAATGCAAATTCCTTATCTTCCTGCATATCTTTATTATATGCAAGCGGAATCCCCTTCATTGTTGTGAGAAGTGACATCAATGCACCATAAACACGCCCCGTCTTACCACGTACCAACTCAGCTATATCTGGATTTTTCTTTTGTGGCATGATACTACTTCCTGTGCTGTAAGCATCATCAATCGTCACAAACTGATATTCGTTTGAATTCCAAATGATCACTTCCTCTGAAAAACGGCTAAGATGCATCATGATCGTTGCCATTGCTGATAAAAGTTCGATCAAATAGTCTCTGTCTGCAACGGAGTCCATACTGTTTAACGTTGGGCCATAAAATCCAAGGAGTTCTGCTGTGTATTCACGATCTAGTGGATATGTTGTTCCCGCTAATGCCCCAGATCCTAATGGGCAATAATTCATTCGTTCATATATATCATATAAACGAGAACGATCGCGCTTAAACATTTCAAAATAAGCACCCATATGATGTGCCAATGTAATTGGCTGTGCCTTCTGAAGATGTGTAAATCCTGGCATAAATGTCTCAGTGTTTTCTTCCATGATCATACAAAGCACTTCTAGTAACTCTTTCAAAAGTCCATCAATTAATACAATTTCATCTCTTATATAAAGTTTCATATCAAGTGCTACTTGATCATTACGGCTTCTTCCTGTATGAAGTTTCTTTCCCGCGTCTCCAATACGATCGATCAAGGTTGCCTCTACAAAACTATGAATGTCTTCATACGTATCAGAAATTTCCAATACACCCGCTTTTACATCTGCTAAGATACCTTCAATTCCTGCTAAAATCTGTTCTTTTTCGTCTTCTGATAAGATACCTTGTTTTGCAAGCATCTTAACATGCGCCATACTGCCTCTCATATCTTGTTCATAGAATTTCTGATCAAATGAGATTGACGCATTGAAATTATATACTAATTTATCTGTCTCTTTTGTAAATCTACCACCCCAAAGCTGTGCCATATCTATCGTCCTTTCTCCTTTTTCTCTTGTTGTCTATCACGGTATGAAAATTCACACCCACAGTAATCTTGTCTATATAGACCGTATTCATTTGACAATTCAATCGAACGTTTATATCCATTCTTCTTTTTAAAATCCGACTGTAAATACGAAACACCGTACTTCTCGCCAATCTCTATTCCTAGTTCATTCAGCTTCTCCGCATTTTTCATCGGACTAATACTAAGTGTTGTCGTGTAATAATCAAAATTGGCTTCTTTTGCAATACGTGCTGCCTCTTCCAAGCGAAGTGCATAACACTTAAAGCAGCGTTCGCCACCTTCCTTTAAATGCTCTAAGCCTTTCGCCATTTCGAAAAAACGTTCCCTATCATAATTCCCTGCCAGAAAAGAAATCGGATATTTGACTTTCATATCATGAATCAGCGTCTGTTGTTCTAAAATCCGTTTCGTATATTCTTTCTCTGGAAAAATATTCGGATTATAATAAAATACTGTAATTTCAAAGTAATTTGATAAATATTCCATGACATAGCTGCTGCAAGGTGCACAACAACTATGCAATAATAATTTCGGTACTTTTTCTTCTTTTTGAAGTTTATCAATCAGTTTTTCTAGTTCTTTCTGATAATTCATACACTTTCTCCAATTAAAGTTGTGATATGTGAAAAATTATACTCTTTTCTTACGCTGCATTCAAGCACAGATTTTCTCTTTTTACATAAATTAATCTTAAAAAGAGGGCATGCTATGGAACCTATTTTAAAATTACAAGATATTTCTCACTCCTACCATAGTTTAGACGGAGAAACGGTGGCACTCTCTCACCTTTCCTTTGATGTAAACGAAGGCGAATTTATCAGTATTGTCGGTTCATCTGGCTGCGGAAAATCTACTCTTCTTTCCATTATTTCTAATTTGCTGACACCCGAAGAAGGAACTGTCTCTTTCTCAGGAAAACAAATTGGATATATGCTTCAAAAAGACCATTTATTAGAATGGCGCAATGTATTGAAAAATATCTTACTTGGTTTAGAGGTACGTCACCAACTTTCCTCTAACACAAAGGAAAAAGCGATTGCAATGCTGAAGCAATATGGTTTGGAACAATTCTGTTATGCCAAACCTTCTCAATTATCTGGAGGCATGCGTCAACGTGTTGCCCTTATCCGCACCTTGATCTTAGAACCAGATTTACTTTTACTAGATGAACCATTTTCTGCGCTCGACTATCAAACGCGCCTAACTGTAGGTGATGATATTTGGCGTATTATTCGAAAAGAACACAAAACAGCTATTCTTGTTACACATGATCTAGCTGAAGCAATTAGTTTTGGTGATCACGTATTGGTGTTAACTTCTCGCCCCGGTACTGTCAAAGCAAAAATCGATCTTTCTTTTCCTGAAACGCAAAACACACCACTTCTCCGGCGTAACACTCCTGCCTTTAATGAATATTTTCAACTCATATGGAAGGAGATGACAGAACATGAGTAACTATTCAAAAACACAGATTCTCTTTTTAAAACAGGAAAGGCAACACCGAAGAATTGTACAATTCTCCCGCATTTTTATCTTTGTTGGTTTTCTTTTATTATGGGAATTTTGCAGTGATAGAAGCATCATAGATTCTTTTATTTTCAGCAGCCCTAGAAAAGTATTTTTATGTTTTTATGAAATGTTTTTAGACCACAGTATCTTTCTGCATGTTGGTGTCACCTTATATGAAACACTTATCAGTTTTATTTTTGTAACTATCTTTAGTGTTTTGATTGCACTTCTTCTTTGGTTCAGCAATAAACTTTCCGAAATTACAGAACCTGTTTTTATCGTATTAAATAGTTTACCAAAATCAGCTCTTGCTCCACTCCTTATCGTATGGCTTGGCGCTACTCCTACTACGATCATTGTAGCTGGCATGTCTGTAGCCCTCTTTGGAAGCATTTTAAATCTATCTGCTAGTTTTAAAACCGTTGACCCAGAAAAGATAAAATTGATTTATACCTTTGGCGGTTCCAAACGTCAGGTTTTGACCAAGATCATCATTCCAAACTCTATTCCTGCAATCCTTAGTAACACAAAAGTAAATATCGGGCTTTGTTTGGTTGGTGTTGTAATTGGTGAATTTTTAGCTGCTAAAAGTGGATTAGGATATTTAATAATCTACAGTAGTCAGGTATTTACCTGCGAGGGCATTATGAAACTGTCAAATATCCAAAATAAATAAAAACACCAAATTCATTTTAATAGACAATTTATGATTTCACTTTTTTGGGGGGGCTCATTTAATACTTCCCAATACCCATGACCGCCTTTTCCCACAAACCGAATACGTTCCTCTTTACGTAGCCTTGCGATTCTCTGCTGTATACAAGATGTAGTTTTGCCACATTTTTCAGCAATTTCTCGTGCTGTTATGTTTGGATTTTCTTTCATATAATCTACGACTTCCTGCAGTGCTTCTTTTTGCCGCCTTCGATAATCAAACAAAGTCCCATATTCAATTCGCATTTTTTCACAAATACATTCTATTTCTAAATATGTAGGATATATGATTATCCTATCAATTTCATCAAGCATTGTAGCTACTATCGAACACTCTACAATATTCTTCATCAGTATCATTTTTTCTATATTTTCAATCCTCTCTTGCAATGTATTTTCTTTTTGCTTTTTCAATTCCAATTCTTTTATTTTTGATTTCATGTATCCTAATTCTATCTCCAACTGTTTCTGTTTTTTCTGATACACAGAATCCTCAAGAATCCCTTCCAATAATTTATCTAACAGCATATTCATTTGTAACTCTATTTTACTTTGCATTACAATCTGTGCATCTATCTCAGGTTGAATGTCATTTTCTTTTAATGCATTTTCCAATAAAAAAAGTGCTTTTTTCATGATTTTTTCTTTATCTATATTATATTTTTCTTTTAATACATTTCCTAACAATTGATTCAATGTTTCTTCTTCTAAATATACGTTATTGCAGCTATCTGTATTTCTTCCAGCTTCAAGATAACTTTTACATTTCCATTCATATACGATCGACTTGTCTTTATATTTTCTTCGTGTTCTTCTATAATAGGGTTCTCCGCACAAACCACAGATAATTTTTCCGCTAAAGGGATTTTTCCCCGGATTTCTTCCTCGTGCTGTATCTTCCGGTTTACTTTTTGCCAATATCCTGTTATCAATCTGTGAATTTGCCTTTTCCCATAATTCATCCGAAACAGTGCGTGGCACTTTGTTTTCATATATAAACTGTTCTTCTCTTGGTACAAGAATAACTTTCTTAGTATCAAAATCAAAATGTTTTTTATTCATTACAACAGTTCCTTTGTTAATCGGATTTCGTATGATTCGCAAAATTGAATTTGCAATAAATGGTTTCCCATTTCTGCTTAAAATCCCTTCATTTTTTAATATTGCGGCAATTGTACGTGTACCAAATCCTTCTGCACACAGCTGGTACATTCTTTCTTTTACTTTTGCTTCCTCTTCCACCAATACAATTGATTTATCTGGAAGCTTTTTAAAACCATATGCATGGGAGGTCAAAATAACATTACCATTATGTTTCTGCCTTCCTTTATGAGCATTATTTATTTTCTTACTTAATTCTCGACTATAATCTTCTGCTAAAATTGCTTTGATTCCTGTAATCAGAGCATCGTCTGCTGAATAAAATTTTTGCTCAATATACATATATAATTTTTTATGCTGTGTTGTTAATCTGTCCACAAATAAATACCAGTCTTTTGTATTTCGCATTAATCTATCCTGAGATTTGATCACAATAATATCAAATTTATCTTGCATCATATCTAGATACAAGCGATTATATTCTTTTCTTCCTTTCGTTGTCGTCCCTGAACGGCTCTCTACGTAGCAATCAACCAATAACCATCCATTTTTCATAACACATTCTTTAGCTTCTGCAACTTGTTTTACTAATGCATCTCTCTGGCTTTCTTCCTCCGTACTACAACGTCCATATATGACTGCTCGCAACATATCTATTCATGTCCTTCCTTAATAAGCATTGTTAGTAACATTTTTTCATCTAATGTGATCAAGTTTTCTTTCAGAAGAAGTTCTGTTATATTGAGCATAAGTTTCTCTTCTAAATTCGTATATGTGCTCTCCTCGACAATACTTATTTTTTGCAAATAACCTCCTGTCAATGCTTCGCTCTTTCTAAAAGTTATGCAGAGCCAATGGAAGATATCCTCTATATTCAATAACAAAAAACCGCTAAAGTTTTTTCTTCTTTAACGGTTGAAACATCCATCCTATTTGTATTTGTCACTTCTTACGCATCGTACAGCACATCTTGTTTTCCCACTTGTATTACATGTAAATAGCGTTAAATCCCATTCTGAAACTTCTGTTTTTATTATCATTTCTTCAACCTGCATTGGATAAAACGTTTCTATACCCACGACCTTATATTTCCATACTTGATAATCCATATCTACGAAAATCACTTCCGTTCCAATTGCAAGCCACTTAATCGGTCCAAAATGGCTTTTATAATTATGTCCCGCAAGAACTAAATTATTATCGAATGTAGATCCCCAAAAACGTCCTGGCGATATTTTCAATCCATCATAACTACACTGACTCATAATTGGAATTTTTAGCTTTATAGATGGAATGGATAAATATCCTATATATTCATACCCATCAATCACAATTTCCGTCATTGTTCTACTAACATCATCTAACAAAAATAGTTCTTCTGATTTTTCTTTTAATTCATTTTCTAATCTTTGTAATGTCTTAGATGCTTCTCGTTCTGCTCGGTCTGCATCCCACAAATTATACACAAAGAGAATCAATGCTACTCCAACAAATACTATTCCTAATGTCATACAAATTCGTCCTATTTTGTATCGCATAGATTACTCCTTATCAAATTCCATCCTACCATAAATAACGCCACTCCTATAATAGACAATATTGGAACTGGCCA
>CAYTRJ010000073.1:0-9607 GCA_964440185.1 uncultured Faecalimonas sp.
ATCGAAAATTTATCGCTTCGTAAAGTAGCAGATAGGGCTGGTTACAATGTAGCCACACTTTATCATTATTTTTCAAATCTAGATGAATTAGAATTATTTGCATGTGTAAAATGTTTAGACGAATATATGAAGGCAACGCCTATTCACCATAGAAATGGATTAAGCTTTCGCGAATGGTACTTAGAACAATGGCGCTGCTTTTGCAATTATTCCTTCAGACGACCTCGAATTTATAATTTTGTATATTTTAGTCCAGAAGGAACTAAGAATCTCTTGGATGTTTTTAAACGATACTATGAAATTTTTCCACAAGAAAGACTATCAACCATAGCAGAATATGAACAATTTTTAAAAGAAGGAGATTTCTTTAAACGCAATGAAATTATGCTTCAGAATGTAGTAACAGAAAAAAACTGCAATCTTACTGCTTATGAAATCAAAGAATTAAATGAAATGAGTGTACTAATTTACCGAGGTATGCTTTCGATTATGCGAAACGATGCCCAAAAACCTACTATCGAAGAAGCTGTGAGAAAAACTATCCACTATTTGGATAAAACACTTTTTGCTTATCATTTAGAATAATTTTTTATAATCAATTTGGAGCTGATGCATCAATTTTGCACTCAGCTCCTTTTTATTCTAGTTCTTTTTAAATTGTAACAAGATAGATAATGTAATTGGAAAACCAAACATTCCAATCACACCAAAGAGTCTTGCTCCAATGAACATACTCATTAGAGTAAGCAATGGATGTAAGCCAATTTGTTTTCCAACAAGCCTTGGTTCTAAAATATTACGAATAATAGTAATCACCAAGTATAAAACAAACATGCCAATTGCAATTCGATAGTTTCCAATCAATACCGAGATGACTGCCCATGGAATTAAGATTCCTCCAGTTCCTAAAACTGGTAAAATATCAAATACTGCAATTCCAAAAGCGATCAGTGGTGCATAGGATATTTTCATAATAGACAATCCTACTGTTAGCTCAGCAAATGTAATAAGCATAAGCAGCAAGTACGAACGCAAGATTGTTTTTATAACTTTTTTTATATGCGCAGTAACTAATCTGACATATTCCTGCCATTTTCCTGGCAACATTTGGAACGTTTTGTTTGTTACATTTTCATAGTCACACGCAATAAAGTATGATGCAATCACAAAAATAATAAATTTTATAAAAAACGATGGGACAACCGTCGCAACACTTGAAAGTTTTGAGATACTCGCAACGGAAGAGTCTGTAATAAATGTGCCAATTTCCTGCAATGTTCGTTCAAATATTTCCTCCATTTCAATTACCACATCTGCATTAGCCTCTTGAAAAATCTTTCCAATATTCTGTGATACTTCCTGTAAAGCTGGCACAATCTCATCTTGATAAACACTCGGAAATTGTACAATAAAGTTTCCAATTGTTGGAATCACACTTAATCCTAACTGTATCAATCCAAATACAACCAAACCATAGAATAATGTCAAGCATCCCACTAAAAGCCATTTTTTTGAAAGTTTTGTCTTTCTTGCCACATACCATGCTGGATATTTCAACACCCATACTACCAGAAATGCCAAAATAAAAGGCAAAAATACAGGAACTAAAAATTTGATCACCAAATACGCAAAAAAGAGAATGATTGCATAATATAATGTGTTAATAATAAATGTCCGCTTTTTTTCCATAATATCACATCCCATCTGCTGGAATTTATCCTTAAAAAAATTATACCTTACGCCTATTTAGAAAGCTAGCAAAATTTAAAAACTTTGTGCTAAGCAAAGTGCTCCATATCCTACTTCGTTATTAGGATAGGATTCATATCCTGGTAATGGTTTTGCACCTCTTAATAAATACGCTTTTACCTTTTCCCCATACAAAAACGGATCATTTCCTCTTACGATTCCCCACTCCATCAATAATGCTGCGCTTCCTGTCACAAAGGGTGTGGCAAACGAAGTCCCACTCACTTGTATCTCTCCTCCACCTGCTGCAGTTGTCATAATATCCACTCCTGGTGCGGCCAAATCTGGTTTTATTCTGCTTCCTGGTCCTGCCGGCCCTCTCCCTGAAAAATCTGCATATGCAAAAGTTCTAGCATCATAAGCACCTACTCCAATTGTCCGGTACGAAGTGGATGGAATTGTAATAGTCCTGTATGCATTTGGTTGTAGAAATCCAGTCCCACGCAATAGTACATTTTGACTCGGCAGCCACATCGCATACTGTCCTGTTACAATTTGTCTTGGAGTCAATATGATCTTCCATATTCCATTGTTGATATAAGTATCTCGCGGCAAAAATTCAATAAAAATCTCTTGATCTATACTATATGGACTTGGCTCTCCATAATACAGTAAGATTTCCGTATTTCCCACTTGGAATCGCTGAGTTCCTAGCACTTCACTAATCGGGCCTACACGAACTCCTGACGGCGTTACAAAGGAAATATCCATCTCATCAAAATAGGCTTTCCAAATCTGTAGATTTAATTTCGTTTCCATTTCTTGTACTGCAAGTTCCACCACCTGCTCTTGATCGTGCAATATCCTTCCCTCAATATGTCCAGCTGCATTCCCCTCATTTCCTACACCTACACAAATCACACTCTTCCATACTGTTGCTGCTTCATCCAAATAACGTTCCAGCAAACTGCTGCCATCATGGGCTCCATACGTATTTCCAAAACTTACATTAATAGCAATCGGCCTACCGTACTCTATTGCCTTTCGTATGACATAGTCTATTCCTCGCATAAGTTCTGTTGTTCTAGGAAATCCACCTTCTTCTGGTACTCCTAATTTTACAACAATCAATTCACTCTCTGGCGCTACACTAGTAAGTATTCCTGCCACCGCACTCCCATGACCTGTTGCATCTACATTACTTACTGCTCCGCTCTGTAATTCTTTTTCACCGTATTCCTGATTCGTGACCTGATCCCACAGATTCAAAATCTTAAAATCTTGATTACGTAAATCAATCCCAGAATCAATTAGACCAATCAATACCCCTTCACCACGTAAATCTAATGGTTTACGTGTCACTGGCGTAATGCAAGAAATCTGCTTTCCTAATTCCCTTTGAAAAAAAAGACGTTTTGGTTTTTCAATATAAATCACTTCTTGACATGCTGCTAACTCATCTATTCGACTTTCCTTTATTTTCACAATCGCATATCCATTTAGCAACGCCTCCGCTTCACTTGCGATCCTCTGAATACAATCCAGACTTCCTACATATTTCACGATTAAATCCCATTCTCTCTCAATTGGATCATATCCTATGTTTAATTCCAATGATTTTTCTCGCTCACTTTCGGTCGCACTAAGTGCCAAATTCAACTGATTCTCTAATTTCTGATTCTGCATTTTCCATTCTTCCCTTATTCATTTTCCTATGATAAAATTATGCGTAAATGAAAGTAAAAGTGAGGTTATATTTCATGAATAAAAAAGAAGTCTTAGAAATCCGCAAACAATATAAACCGGAAGATTGCTCCATTACGCGCATCTGTGGTTGCTATGTCGACGGAAATAAAGAAATTATTGCACGATCAAAGGATGCTTTCCTTTCTCTTCCAGATGAAGAGATTTTCAAATATCTAACGATTTTTAAACAAACACTCTCTGGTACCATAGGGAAAAATTTACTCAATATGGAATTTCCTCTGGAGCAAGAACTGCCAGGTGGAACACAAGAATTTCTCTTAAAACTACGTAACAGCAAATTACAAGATGATACGCTAATCGATGCATTTTATCAACAAGTGATCGAACACTATAACTATGGTGAAAACTACTATATCATCTTGATTCATGTAGCATATGATATTCCTGGGAAATCTACTGATGGCAGTGAAATGTTTGATGCCTCTGATGAAGTTTTCGAATATATCCTTTGCAGTATTTGTCCTGTACATCTTTCTAAAGAAGGGCTTTGCTATAACCCAGAAAAGAATCAAATTGAAAACCGCATCCGTGACTGGCTCATTGAACCACCAGTAAAAGGTTTTCTCTTCCCTGCATTTAATGATCGCAGCACCGACTTACATAATTTGCTTTATTCTTCGAAAAAGCCTGAAGATCTACAGCCTGAATTTATTGAAAATGTACTTGGCTGTACATTTCCAATGTCTGCAGGAAATCAAAAAGATACCTTCCAGACAATTGTGATGAATACATTGGGAGAAGAATGTGAATATGAAGTTATTCGAAATATTCATGATAATTTAAATGAAATCATAGAAGAAGCAAAAGAAGCTCCAGAACCTCCTGTTCTCACAAAGCCGGAAGTAAAACGTCTTTTATCTATGAGTGGTGCCACTGAAGAAAAATTAGAAACATTTGATGCAAATTTTGATACGGCTGCCGGAGAACGTGCTGAATTTCTTGTAACGAACATTGCAGAAACCCGCAAATTCAACGTGCAAACACCAAATGTATCTGTCAAAGTCAATTCAGATAGAACTGACCTCATTCGAACAGAAATAATTGACGGAAAACAATGTCTTGTAATTGAGATCAACGATCAGGTAGAAGTAAATGGTGTACCAGTTCGTACGATTGCATTCAAAGAAGAAACTGAATAAATCAACTTATTACAAAAAGCGATGGAACTCTTTCATACTAGAATTCCATCGCTTTCTAAAATTTAATACATATATGGTGCCAGATGAAGTGGAATATAGTACCCTCTGTCATGACGACAAACAGGACAAATTCCTGGTAATTTTTTCCCAATATGAATGTTTCCACAATTCAAGCACATCCATTTTTCATTTTCTGGCGTTTCATAATATTTTCCACTTTGCAAAAGTTCTGCAATCGTTTCAAAACGTTCTCCATGCACCTTTTCAATTTTTGCAATCTGTGAAAATGCTGAAGCTGCTTCCATGCATTCTTCTTCTTTCGCTGTCTCCGCAAATGCTAGATATACATCATCTGCTTCTTCAAACTCATTATGTCTTGCTGCAAGCAGTAGTTCTTCTATTGTCTTTTGTTTATCTACAGGAAATCCACCTGTAATTTCAATCGTTTCTCCACTATACTGTTCCAGTAGATCATAAAAACGTTTTGCATGTGCTTTTTCTTGTTCTGCTGTAAATAAAAACACTTCGCTAACTGCATACAAACCTTTTTTTCTTGCTTCTTCAGCTGCAATAGTATAACGGTTTCTCGCTTGACTTTCTCCTGCAAATGCTTTCATTAAATTAATTTTTGTTTTTTCCATGTCATACACTCCTTTTATACTAGTATAGACATCTGAAAAAATTCTATCCCTTAATTAAATCCAAAAATTCGATTTGCCACATTATAGGCTAATGAAGAAATCTTTCTGCCAGGTTTTCCCGGAAGATTCATGGTTTGTCCTAAAATTCCATAACGAATCTTGCGATAAACAGATGCGTCTTTCTTTCTCAAATATCCCCATAATTCTTCCTTTTTCTCCATGTTTTCAGGATTTTTTGAACGAATTGCGATGATAGAAGACACCGTCATCATAATTGCTAAATAATTGATCATATAATTACGTAACTTTTTATTTCCAATTTTATTCATTTGATACATATCAATCATCGTCTTTGTAACAAATAATTGTTGGTCAATTCTCTTGATCATATTTTGCTCATTAACTGATTGTCCATCTCTTCCGATAAAATATCGGTAAAAATTAACATTCAAATAATAGAATGTTTTTACATGTGGTAATGGATAATATACATAAATATTATCCACATAGAAAGTATGTTTTGGTAATTCTAATCCACACATTTTTAATAACTCTGTTCGGTACATAACGGAATGCATCAAAATATATTGTCCTAGTTTAAAATGTCCCATATCTTTCCATGAAATGATACGATTTTCTGGCATTACATTTTGATAATGAATCACTTTTTTATGTTTTACACCAACTTTTTCATACACGTAGTTTGAAACAAGCATATCTACTAATTTTTGTTTTTCTACCATTTCATGAAGTACATTCAAAATTTTGTATAATGCTTCTTCATCAACCCAGTCATCACTATCAACTACTTTAAAATACAATCCAGTTGCATGTTTTAAACCAGTATTTACAGCATCTCCATGTCCACCATTTTCCTTATCAATCGCCTTTACGATCGTTGGATATGCTTTTTCATATTGCTTTGCAATTTCTGATGTTCTATCCTTTGAACCATCGTTTACAATGATAATTTCAACATCTTCTCCACCTTTTAAAATTGATTCAATTGCTTTATCCATATATTCTTCTGAATTGTAGCAAGGAATCGCAAATGATATATATTTCATGATTATCCTCCAATTATTGATAAACTCAGCTTATAGTATATCTCATTTACTTCTATTTTCCAACTGAAATGTATTGTAAACTTTCTTTAAATCTTCTATATTAATAGAAAACACATATGGAGGTACTTCACATGAAAAATATGATCGTTGGACAATCTGGCGGACCTACCGCAGTCATCAATGGAAGTTTATACGGTGTCGTAGCTGAAGGACTACGTCAATCTACTGAAATTGGAACTATTTACGGGATGATAAATGGAATCGAAGGATTTTTAAATGATCAAGTTATGGAACTAAATCCCCTTGAAGAAACTGGTGAGCTGGATCTTCTTCGTACAACACCTGGTTCTTATCTTGGCTCCTGTCGTTACAAATTACCTGAAGATTTAAATGATGCTGTTTATCCAACCTTATTTGAAAAGTTCAATGCATATAATATTGGATATGTTTTTTACATTGGTGGAAATGATTCGATGGATACCGTCAGTAAATTAAGTCGCTATGCAAAACGTATTCATAGTGATCTCCGTTTTATTAGTTGTCCAAAAACAATTGATAACGATCTCGTCGAAACGGATCACACACCTGGCTTTGGCAGTGCTGCTAAATATGTAGCAACGACAGTGCGTGAAATCGCAATTGACGCTTCTGTTTACGATAACAAAAACTCCGTTACCATTGTAGAAATTATGGGACGCCATGCTGGCTGGCTCACAGCAGCAAGTGCACTTGCGAGAAAATTCGATGGTGATAATCCTATATTAATCTATCTTCCTGAAGTGTCCTTTGATTTAGAAGATTTTATTTCTAAAGTAAAAGAAAGCCTCAAAACAACCCCTAATTTGGTTGTTTGTATCTCAGAAGGAATTCATGACAAAGATGGTACATTCATTTGTGAGTATGCAAGTGATGTCGGTGTCGATAATTTTGGCCATAAAATGTTAACAGGTTCTGGAAAATATTTAGAAAATCTTGTAAAAAATAGACTTGGCGTGAAAGTACGCTCTATAGAATTAAATGTGTGCCAACGTTGCTCTTCATCCTGCTTATCTGAAACAGATTTAAACGAAGCAGTTCATTCTGGCAGTTTTGCAGTTCGCTCTGCTCTCAACGGAGAAACAGGAAAAATGATCAATTTCGTGCGAACTCCATCAGACACCTATGAATTAACCTACCAAACAGCAGATGTTAACTCGATCTGCAATAAAGAAAAAGGTGTTCCTACATCATGGATCATAAATGATGGTTCCGATATTGGAAACGAATTTATCCAATATGCAAAACCGTTGATTCAAGGAAATGTGATAGTACCAATCAAGGACGGACTACCTGCATTTGCTTTTAGAAAATAGTCTTGTTCATATTTTGTTCATATTTCTTTTAAAATTTTTTCATGATATGAACATTTTTTCTTCAAATCTCTTAGATATACTATAACCATCGAAAGAGACATTTAGAAGATTTATTATAGAATAAAACTTTTTCATAATATATGCCAGGAACTAGTAATAGTTACCTGGCATCCTCCCTTTATAGGGCTTTTTATTTGTCAAATTGTTTATACAAATGTCTTGGAATTCCGTTTACCATAACTGGCGAAACATCTCCTTGAATTAATGGACGTACGTAGTTTACGAATTGGCTTGTAACGTATGTTCCTTCTTCATTTACCCATTCTCTTGGAACAACTTTCTCATCATTTGCAATCTTATGCACATCTTTTACAGCTGTCCCACTTTGATAAGGATCATCTGAAAATCTTTCAATAACTACCATCTTTCCAGTATCACCTTCATCAGCTGCCTTTACAGCTGCTCCACCTACTTGATATGCTTCCAAAATATCCACACGCGATGCACTATGAGATGCTGCACGTTGTAATGTACTCAATTCGATTGCGCGTGTTTTGCATCCAATTTCTCCTGCAATATAACTTGCTAAATAGCTTGCCGTCCCAGTTAATTGCTTATGTCCAAATGCATCAACAAAATCTACGCCAGAGCCTAATTCACAGACATATCGCCCGTCTTCTAGACGAATTCCTTCCGAAACTGCCACGACAACTGATGATTTTTCTTTCATTAACTCTTTTACCTTTTCCAAAAATTTCTTAGGATCAAATGGTAATTCTGGTAAATAGATTAAGTCAGCTCCTGGACAATCTTCTCCTTTCGCAAGTGCTGCGGCACCTGTAAGCCATCCTGCATTTCGTCCCATAATTTCTACAATTGTTACAAGTCCCTTGCTGTATTCCAAGCAAAAACTATCTCTAATAATTTCTTTCACAGATGTTCCAATATATTTTGCCGCGCTTCCATATCCAGGTGTATGATCCGTCAATGCCAAATCATTATCAATTGTCTTCGGACATCCCACAAACCTTGTTGGTTGTCCCGTCACAATTGCATAATCAGATAGTTTTTTAATCGTATCCATGGAATCATTTCCACCAATATAAATAAATGCCTCAATTTCCAAACGGTTCAAAATTTCAAATATCTTCTCATACACTTCACGGTTTTCATAAATTTCTGGCAACTTATATCTGCAAGATCCTAAATAAGCTGCCGGTGTTCTTTTTAAAAGTTCTACATCTAATTCATTTGTAATATGTTCTGATAAATCAACATATCGTTCTTCCAATAGTCCTTGAATTCCATGTCTCATACCATACACTTTTTTTGCGCCACGATCTTTTGCTGTCTGATAAACTCCCGCTAAACTTGAATTAATCGCCGCCGTTGGACCACCAGACTGTCCTACAATTACATTTCCTTTCATATCCACGTCCTCCTAACGATGTAACTAATTATATACATACTAGTATATTTATACAACTTTGTAAAGAATTAACATGGTTTTTAGGTAATTTTACACAAATAATTGATTTTGAGTACAAAAAAACCTCTGTTTCAAAGAAACAAAGGTTTTCTCAAAACGTGGGTGAGAAGATTCGAACTCCCGACCTTTTGGTCCGTAGCCAAACGCTCTATCCAGCTGAGCTACACCCACATAATGCCGCAAACCGGAATCGAACCGGTACGGGAGTATAAGTCCCGCAGGATTTTAAGTCCTGTGCGTCTGCCAGTTCCGCCACTGCGGCATTGACCTAACACAAGTATTAGGTAATGGGACCAACAGGGCTCGAACCTGTGACCCCCTGCTTGTAAGGCAGGTGCTCTCCCAGCTGAGCTATGATCCCATGGGATATTAAATTAATTCTGTATTATTATAATACAAAACGACCCGGAAGGGACTCGAACCCTCGACCTCCGCCGTGACAGGGCGGCGCTCTAACCAACTG
>CAYTRJ010000074.1:0-9505 GCA_964440185.1 uncultured Faecalimonas sp.
GTCAGCTGTTATGATATCTTGAAAGTTATGCTTAATAGGGTAATCAGCTTTACTGATATCGGTGGTAATTACAAGCCCACCAACCAACTCATCTCCGGCAAGCAAAGGATAAGCGGTATTTATTGCACACTTTTTCTTTCCGTAAAAATTAAAATGATGAAGTTCGTTTATACGAGGCGCTCTATTTTTCATACATTTAATTACGGAAAAATCATCAGGATCTATAAACGGATACATATCAAAAATAGTTACATTTTCTTTTTTTTCATTTTTTAACACCATAATTTCCTCATCAAAATTTTGGTAGAAGAGAATTCGACCTTCCGGATCGCATATTAATATTGAGTCGGTTGTTGCAAAAAAATCACGAAGTGCAATATTGTTCATATTTCTTACCTCC
This sequence comes from uncultured Faecalimonas sp., assembly GCA_964440185.1. Classification (GTDB taxonomy): domain Bacteria; phylum Bacillota; class Clostridia; order Lachnospirales; family Lachnospiraceae; genus Faecalimonas. The sequence goes on from CAYTRJ010000074.1 coordinate 401, forward strand.
CGCATCTGAAAGATTCTATGAAAGAAATGAGTTACTCATAATACAGTATAAAAGCACAGAAGAAAATGTCAATATCTTGTCGATAAAATTATACGATTTGTCAAAATAATTTTACATAAGCAAAAAGTGTAAAAAAACATTTACATAAGATTAGGGAAGATGTGCTTAAAATAACAAGGTTTTGTGTTAAAAATTTGATGGCACAGTGTTTGCATTTCATTGATTGCAGAAAATATAAAATGCACGAAACCGGTAGAGTTGTAAGACAAGGGAGGTAAGAAAATATGGAAAAAATTAAACTTGGAATGTTAGGCTTGAATTATGATACAGAAGCAGGGAGAGGTTGGCCGGGAGCACGATATGCACCTGACAGCATCCGTAAAGCCATGAACGGAATAATGAACAGAATGGAAGACGGATTTTTATTTGACGTTTGCAACAATTGCCTGATTGATTATAATCAGATAGAACTAAAAGATTTTGGAAACACTGATGCGATTTGTCACTATGACCATGAACAGGCACTCGATGATATGAGTAATGCAATTCAAAACATAATTAATGAAGGTTATATACCGGTAATTTTAGGAGGAGATCATTCGGTTACAAATGCAGGCTTTGACGCATTATATGAATGTACTTCCGGAAAAATGGGGATAATCGATTTTGATGCACATTTAGACTTGAAGTATGATTCGTTGGTGCAAGGAAAGTATTCCGGTAGCAGTGAAATCAGGCGTGCCGTGGAAAGAGAACGGATCGATCCGAAGAATGTTGTTGAAATCGGTCCGAGAGGTTTTAATTATCCGGAACATTATCATTTTATCAAAGAGAGTGGAATTACTATTTTTACACCGAAAGATGTATATGAACAAGGTGCAAAAACAATTGCACAAAAGGCACTGGAAATTGCAGGAAACGGAACGGATGCCATATTTGTTACGGTCGATATAGATGCATTGGATATGGCATATGCACTTGGCTCCGGAGGACAAGAGCCTGCGGGAATAAATCATTTTCAACTGGCAGATATGATTCGAGAAATTGCTCCTGCGGCGAACGCAATTGACTTTGTAGAAGTGAACCCTATGACAGATCATAGAGAACTGACGAGTCATGTATGTGCAAATCTTGTTCTTGAATATATTGCAGGCATATATATGGCTAAAGCAAAGGAAGGGAGATAAGGATGAAGTTACTAAAAGGAGTTGATAGATTTATCGCCAAGATAACAGAAGTATTACTTGTCGTATCTGTTGGTATTATGACTTTTATATTGGCGGGCAATGTGTTTGCGAGATTTGCGTTGCATAAGAGCATTGTTTCAGCGGAGGAAGTGGGAAAGTATTGTATCGTTATAATGACTTTTGTAGCATTAGCATATATAGCACAACAGGACAAGCATGTAAAGATATCGTTGCTTTTTGATGTACTGTCTTGGAAGGGTAAAAAGGTAATGTCGGTTTTGGTTTATACCATATCTGCAATAATCATTGGATTTATAAGTATAAAAGCATTTGAATATCTGCAATTTACGATTGCAGCAGGAAGAACGAGCGCAGTACTCGGTATTCCGGTTTCATATGTAGCAGGTGCAATCTTTGCGGGGTTTGCATTGCTCTGTATTGAATACATTATTGAGGCGATAATGAATATCGTTTCAAAGGATTATGTTTATGTAGGTAGATTGCCGTTGGCAAAGGAAGAAAGGAAGGAAAAGACAGCAAATGATGATAATTAACATTTTGGTAATTCTGTTTATTGTCTTCCTGATGATTGGAGGATTTGGCCTAATAATGCCGCTTATAGGCGGAACTTTGGCATTGATTCTGTTGAATGGTGCGTCGCTTGATATGATTATGATCATTCAACAGTATTCGGCGGGGGTATCGACATTTGCACTGCTTGCAATTCCGATGTTCATTTTTGCAGCTGAAATTATGAGTTTTGGGAATACGGCAAATTCGCTTGTTGAAGTAGTAAAGGCGTATTGCGGACATATATTCGGTGGACTTGCGATTACGGTAGCGGGGGCATGTACGGCATTTGGTGCGATTTCAGGTTCTGCGAATGCTACAGTGGTAGCTATAGGAAAGCCAATGCGGCTCAGGATGCTTAACAGCGGTTACGATGAAAAGAATACCGATGCCCTTATTTGCAGTTCGGCTATTATTGCTTCTTTGATACCTCCGAGTATTAACATGGTAATGTATTGTGTACTTTCAAACACATCGGTAGGCGAATTATTTATTGCGGGTGTTATTCCGGGCATAACAATTTTCCTCCTCTTTGCGGTGTATAACTATTTTCATGCAAAAAAGAAGCATATTGACCGTACAGAGAGACTTACATGGAAAGAGAGATTTCAGGTGACAAAACGGGGAGCACTCGCACTCGGATTTCCGATTTTAATAGTTGGAGGTATTTATTCAGGCTTATTTACTGCGACAGAGGCGGCTGCAGCATCGGTTGTATATGCGTTGATTTGTGAAATGCTTATTTTTAGAACTGTAAAAATCAGAGACTTGGGTAAATTGGCACTTTCAACAGGCGTTATGACGGGTTCCATATTTATACTTATAGCAGTAGGGCAGGGATTTTCTTGGGTGATAGCTTATTTGCAAATCCCGCAGGCAATAGTTACTACGATGCTTGGCACGGATCCTTCTACAATACGTATACTTTTGGTTGTATCGTTGGCGTTTTTTATCGGTTGTATGTTTGTGGATCAAATCGTTGCAATGCTGATTCTGCTGCCAATATTTATGCCTGTGGCATTAGCTGCCGGGATTGATCCCGTATATCTTGGAGTTGTAGTATCGGTTCAGGCTGCTATTGGATGTGTAACACCTCCGTTTGGTAGTAATATATTTGTAGCTTGTGCGGCATTTAATCGTCCATATGCCCAGATTGTAAAAGGTTTGCCACCGTATCTGCTGATACTGATTGGGTATTCGCTGTTGATTTTATTTGTGCCGGAGCTTGTTACGGTATATAAAATATTTTTTTAACTGATTTTGTATGAATAAGGAGGACAAAACGATGAAAAGAAAAATTTTAGCAGCAATAATGATTTTAACACTTGTATTTACATTTTGTGCTTGTGGGTCTTCGGATGATGATCAAACGCAAACAAGAGTATGGAAGTTTGCACATTCGGGATTCGAAGGTGATCCGTTGTATGAATACGGAACATTCTTAAAGGCAGCAATCGAAGAAGAATTTGATGATGTGATTTTAGAGATTCATCCGGCAGAAGAACTTGGAAATGATGATGAAAGATTTGAACTTGCACAGAGTGGTGGCGTTGAAATTGCAATGGTTGCATCATGTTTCGTCGGAAACTCAATTCCGGAGGCAGAGGTTTTCGGACTTAGTTATATGATTCCGCACGATGAAGATGCTGCAAATAAAATCCTGACGGAAGGAAAAGCAATCAACTATTTGAATGATAAGATGTATGAGTTGGGTGTAACAGCTATGGACTGGTTTTATGAAGACTGGAGCTGCTGGTCATGTAATGAACCTATCAGAACCTTGGAAGATATGAAAGGGAAAAAAATACGTTGCATGAGTACTTCTATGGACATTGCAAATTTGGAAGGTACGGGTGCGATTCCTACTCCGATTACATTCTCGGAAGTATATAGTGCACTGCAGCTTGGTACTGTGCAAGGACAAGGAAATCCGCTCGCAACTATAGTAAGTAAAAAATTCTATGAGGTTCAAGATTATGTAACTCTTACTTATCACGAAAATGTTGTAGACGGAATGGTATGTAACAATAAATTCTACGAAGGACTCACAGAAGATGAACAGATAAGATTACAGTCTTGTTTTAAAAAAGCAAATGAAGAAGCTTCGGCAGTTAGAAATCAAATGTCTGAGGAAGCACTCCAGACGATGAAAGACGCCGGAGTGGAAATAATTGAACTTTCAGATGAAGAGATGGAAAAATTCAAGGCTACTTCTTCATACGCACAAGGTGAATTTGTGAAAGCGGCAGGTGAATCCGGTCAAGAAATCCTTGACCTTTTGCTTGAGGATATTGCCACATATACGAATTAACAAGGGCGTGAAATCGTCTCGGTGATGACTTTTAATCGCCGAGACGATTATTTTTGTATTAGTAATTTTCAAAATATAAAAATTTTATAGAGCAAGAGGAGGAAAAGATATGCGTAAGTTACGGCAGGAAGTAGATGTGTCCCTTGCAAGCGTTACACACGATATTGAAGCGATAAAAAAGGATTTTTATAGAGCTAAAGGCGAGGCATTGGTAAAAGCATTGGAAAAAAATCATTTTGATGCCTATTATGTGGAAAATAGAGAAATGGCGGCCAATTTATTGGAAAAACTTATTCCTGACGAAAGCGTGATTGGAGTAGGCGATTCTCACACATTTTATCAGCTGGATATGGAGAAAAGGCTGAAGCAGAGAGGCTGCAGGCTGATTCCAAATACCGCAGCATTAAATTTACATAGTTACCATAGTGATGAATATGGTTATGTGAAAGCATCGACACGGGAAAAAGCAAGAGATATTTTGGCAGACTATTTGACAAGTGATGTATTTGTACTGAGTGCAAATGCCATTACGATGGAAGGTGAGATTATAAATGTAGACGGTGTCGGAAATAGAATTGCCGGTAGTCTGTATGGGGCAGATAGAATTATTGTTATCGTAGGAATAAATAAGATTACAAGAAATGAAGAAACGGCAAGAATGCGAATTGCCGATATTGCGGCTCCGATGAATAAAATTAAGTATGGAGAGGTTTGTCCGAGCGTTATTACCGGCAAATGCGGAAATTGTAAATCGGAAAACAGATTTTGCAATATTACGACGATAATTCATAAAAAACCAATTGAATCGGATTTCCGTATTATTGTTGTTGGAGAAGAAATGGGATTTTAACAGATTATAAAAAAAGGAGAAAATATATGGAGATATGCATTTTGGGCAGAAAAGAATTGGAAAAGCTCTTGGACATGAGAAAGGTGATAGAAGGTGTTAAAGAGGTTTATCAATTAAAAGCAAAAGGCGAAACGGTGGTATGGCCTTTAGTAGCATATGATTTTTCGGAATACGATGCCGTGATGGATATTCGCTCGGGATATGTGAAAGGTGTAGAACTGCATGGACTAAAAATGTTAAATAATTTTCCTCATAATAAGGAAAAAGGACTTCCTTCGTTTAATGGTATGCTGATGATTTTTGATTCAAAAACCGGAATTCCGATGGGAGTAATGGATGCTGCGTATGTGACATGTATGAGAACCGGAGCTGCGGGAGCTATAGGTGCGGAAGCTCTTGCCAGAAAAGATTCCGAAGTCTTGTTTGTTTTGGGAGCCGGTAAACAGGCTATATATCAGATTGCAGCGACTTTGATTTTGCTACCTAACATTAAAAAAATATATGTAGCGGATGCTCTGGATCCAGACAATGCAAGAAATTTTGTGGAGGAATGTGCGGAAGTATTAAAAAATAATTTTGACATAGATTGCAACAATAAAACTTTTATCGCAGCTGAAGATATAGCTTCAGCAGTAGGTGAAAGTGATATTGTAATTACAATCACGCCGGCAAGAAACCCAGTTATATTGAAAGAATGGATTAAACCAGGAACACATTTCAGCTGCATCGGCGCAGATATGGAAGGGAAGGAGGAAATAGATCCTGAAATTTTTAGAGGTGCGAGAATCTTTGCAGATGATATGCCACAATGTATGCGTGTGGGAGAAATTGAAATTCCGATAAAGCAAAACATAATCAGTAAGCAAGATATTAACGGAGAGATCGGGGAAGTTTTGACAGGGAAGATATCAGGGCGTGTTTCTTATGAAGAAATTACGGTATTCGATGCTACAGGCTTAGCCCTTTTAGACTTGGTGACAGGAGAAAAGGCTATAAAGGCTGCAAAGGAAAAGAAGTTTGGAACAATAGTAGAAATATAGAAAGCAAAGAGGCGAAGAGATGAAAAGAGAGGATTTAAACTACCAATATGTTATGGATAACATTACGCCGCAGTTATATGATCTTGAAAGTATGTATTGGGTCGTTGTTGCGAGAGATTTGGTGGAAAAATACGGGAAAAAAGGCGAAAAAGCCGCACGTACATGGATGCGTCGCCATGCGGGTTGGAGAGGTTATCAAATACGTAAAGGGTCACAGTGCCTGGGCGTTCCAGTGAATGTTGAAAATATGTATACATATACTGATTTATGTATCAATAATGCATTTACTCCATTGTGGAAAAAAGACTATGAATGGACACCGTATAAAGTTGAAATAAAAGTATCGCCTGGGGAATGTGTAATTTGGGATAGGTTCAAGCAGCATGATATTGGATTTTTGGGAGATGTATTTTGTGATGAAATGCATCAAAGCTTTACGAACACTTATCATCCCGAAGCTGCAGTTGTAGTACCGCAATGTATGTCTAAAGGCGATGATCATTGTTTCTTTCGTTGGGTTCTACCGGGTAGTGCAAAAGAGCCTGATATTCTGGAGCCATATCCCGGTGAGAATGTTGCAGAAGATTGGAAATATGATAATGTACAGGATATTTGTACGGGAAGCTTAAGAAAAATGATGCGATGGTATGGTGCCGAGACGTATTATTTGCATGAAGTTTTGGTGGAGTTTTTTCCTGAAGTAGCCGAAGAAGAGTTTGAAAGACTTATATCGCTATGGGAAGTGGCCAGAGCTGTATGTATATTGGAACGTAAACCATTCGTCAAAGATTCGGATCCTAAGACCGTTTTTGAAAATTTAGATGTGCCGTATACATATACATGGCAGTCAGAGATTCAAGAAAATAGAAATGGTATTGATGTGGAAATCTCATATTGCCCATTTGCTGAAGTATGGAAATGGTTGGAGGGAAGCGATAAGATGGCAAAATACTGCGATACCTGCTATAAAAATATGATTGGTACAATCAGTCCGGGATGTAATGTAGAGCTGAGTGCATGTATGACAAAAGGTGACTGCAAATGCAAGCTTAGCATTACAAAGTAGTGAGATATAAGATATCATTTTGAATTTTTTCGAAGAAAGGAATTTTGTATGAAAATTGATGAATTTGTGCTGGAGAATTGGTTAAATCCGGCATGCGATAGTGAAAAAAATAAAATTTATCTGGGAGGAAGTTGTGTATCACCACTTACTTTCAAAGAACTGTTTGAGATTACGGGAGAAAGCATGGATGAATTTTTGGATGATTTGAAAAGCATGAATCTCGGATATCCATATTTTTCGGGTACACCTCGTCTGCGAAAAGCAGTAGCGGGATTATACGAAAACATAAAACCGGAAGAAGTTATTTTGGTTCACGGTGGTACAGGTGCGAATAATACCGTTGTAATGACTTTGGTGGATCCCGAGGATAATGTAATTTCAATTATGCCGAATTATCAGCAGTTTGACACCATTCCGGAATCCATAGGTGCAGAGGTAAGAAGAGTTCATTTAAAGCCGGAAGATGGTTATCGTCTTAATTTAGATGAGGTAAGAAAGAATGCGGACAATAACACAAAAGCTATATTTTTCACTAACCCAAACAATCCAACAGGTTCACTTCTGACAAAAGCAGAAATGTATGACTTAGTTGAAATTGCCAGAAATATAGATGCCTGGATTGTATGTGATGAGATGTATAGAGGATTGGCAGAAGATTATATGCTTTCATTTGCGGACATTTATGAAAAAGCAATAGTAACGGCATCTTCGTCGAAAATATACTCAATGGCCGGAACGAGAGTAGGTTGGATTGTTTGTCACGATGAAGAATTGATACACCAGCTCTTTAATCGTCGTTCATATGATTCTATATGTGGCGGTGTTTTCGATGAATGGTTGTTTGCGATTGCGTTGGAACATGTAGATAAAATATATGAAAGAAGCAGAAAAATTGTAAATGAAAACAAGAGTGTAATAGACAAATGGTTAAAGGGTCATAAATACTTACATCAGTATGCGGAAGCACATGGAACTACATATTTAATTCATTATGATTTGGATATTCCGGCAGAAACTTTCTGCGATGGATTGTTGGAGGAAAAAGGAGTTTTGGTATGTCATGGTGACTGCTTCTATATGCCGCATACTTTCAGGATTACATTATCACACGCACATGATTTAGAATGCGGTTTAAAGCTAATTGATGAATATATGGACGAGCTGATTGCAGAAGGAGTTAAGGTATTGAAATAAAAAATGAGGGAAAAGAATGTCATATATATTCATTCAGACTATAGGCTTCATAGGCCTAGGTTCATTTCTGATTTCATATCAAACAAAATCAAATACAACGCTCATTGTAGTACAGACAATTGGAAATGTTCTGTTTGGCATACAGTATTTCCTTTTGGGAGGAATAAGCGGTTCTTTGGTAACAATTGTTATTGCAGCAAGGAATATTTTGGCCGTGGCAGGCAGAGATAAAATTTGGATTAGATGGAATGGTTGGATTATACTGTTTTCTACAATCGGAGTTTTGATAACGGTTTATACCTGGAACGGCTTCATAAGTTTGTTGCCATTGGTAGCAATAATCGGTGGAACAAAGGGATATCTTAGCAATAATGCACAAAAAATAAGGAAGGTTAATCTATTTTGTTGTACACCTTGTTGGATGCTGTACGATATTTTGACCGGATCGATAGGTGGCATAATAAATGAAGCTCTGGGATTTTTTTCGATTTTAATTTCTGTTTATCGATATGGTTGGAAAGCAATGGGAGAAAATAGGTTTGATGGAAGACAAGAAGGTAAATAGCAGTAATAACTCAAACTTCGCTCTTGAATAAGAGCGGAGTTTGAGTATATAATGAGATAAACTAACGGTGTGAGGTGAAAAATTATCTTGTCGTTTTGAGGAATAGGAGAAGCGTTATGGAGATACAAAAAATATATGAAAAAGGGATAGAGCTCAGACACGAGATTCATAAACACCCCGAACTTTCGGGCTGCGAAACGGAAACGAAAAAGCGGCTTATGGATTTTTTGCGTGAAAACACTTCGCTTGAGATTGCAGACCGGGGACTGTGGTTTTATGCGGTATACCATGCGGAAAAGCCGAAGAAAAAGCCTATTGCGTT
>CAYTRJ010000075.1:0-9312 GCA_964440185.1 uncultured Faecalimonas sp.
CGCTGAAAACGGTGCAACAGCAGGTAAATTCGACCTTGCAAAACGTGCAAAAGAAGCTAATTTAGATGCAATCCATGATACAGTGCATGAAATGGCAAAAGATGAAGCAAGACACGGCAAAGCATTCGAAGGATTATTAAAAAGATATTTTGGTTAAGAAAAAGGAGATGTAAATTATGAAAAAATATATTTGTGGACCATGTGGTTATGAATACGATCCAGCAGTAGGAGATCCAGATAATGGAGTTGCTCCTGGAACAGCTTGGGAAGATGTCCCTGAAGATTGGGTTTGTCCAATCTGTGGATTAGGAAAAGATGTATTTGAAGAAGAATAAGATATAAACGTAGGAGGATAGACAAAATACTATCCTCCTCTTTCTATTTTACATCGTCACCATCAAAATCGTAACAATACATATAATACTGATAATAATCGAGAGCGAATTAATTGCACTCGACAATCCTACATCTCCGTCCAGTTCCTGCGTATACGCAGGCGCTGTAGAAGCAATTGGTGCAAATACTAGAATCATCATAGTCTGTCGAATTTCCAATGAGAATGGTAAGAACAGATAAAATGCAATTGCCAAAAGAACTGCGATTCCATAACGTAAGCTTAAAATGCGAACAATACTTCCTACTTGCTCACGATTTGCACTTAATTCAAATCCGACCCCAATCATAAGCATCGGTAAAAATGCATTTGCATCTGCTATAATGTCTACCAATGACAAAACAGGCGTTGGCAATCCAATTCCAAAGCAGCTTAAAGCAATCATGATCAAATATACTTTAAATGGAACGGAATGCCAAAGTGCTTTCAAAATCCGTTTCAGTGAAAAGCCATTGTTCTCCTTAATAACAGAGGCAACACCATATGATGTTCCAAGGCAAATGCAAGCATTTCCCGTATCAAAAATACTTGTCACGATCACTCCTGTTGCTCCCAAAAAGCTCTGTACAAACGGCAATGTGAAATTGCCAATGTTATATCCGGATAAATTTAGTATTCCAAAGATTTGTGCTTCTTTTCCTTTTCTTTTATGAACCCAATAGCCAACTGCAATATACATAAGTCCACTACCTAATGCGAGAAAAGCGAGCACTAAAAGCGAATAATCCCAGTCTTTCCCCGAAAAACTTTTAATAATCGCCGCCGGCAACGTGATATTAATTACAATCTTAGATAGTACTCCAAAATCTTCTTTCTTAAAAAATCCAGCCTTTCGCAATCCATATCCTAACAATATTATGCTGATAAAGCAGGCTGCACGTGTTAAAATTTCAAACATATTTCTACTCCTTTACAAATCATACAGCTTCTATATTACCACAAAAAATTTACATTGTTTGTTTTTTTTCGTATAATATATATCATAAAGAAATTTTTGAAGGAGGTCTTTGCAATGTCAAAATATGCAGGAACAAAAACAGAAAAAAATTTAATGGAAGCCTTTGCGGGCGAATCTCAAGCACGTAATAAATATACATATTACGCTTCAGCCGCAAAAAAAGCTGGATTTGTTCAAATGGCTAACATTTTTGAAGAAACAGCAAATCAAGAAAAAGAGCATGCTAAAATGTGGTTTAAAGAATTCCATGGAATCGGAACGGTAGAAGAAAACTTACTTGATGCAGCACTTGGCGAAAATAAAGAATGGACAGATATGTACGTTCGTATGGCCAAAGAAGCTAGAGAAGAAGGATTTGAAGAATTGGCTGCAAAATTTGAAGGAGTTGCAAAAGTAGAAGCAGCTCATGAAAAGCGTTATAGAAAATTATTAGAAAGCTATAAAAATGACAAAACATTCAAAGGAGATGCTCCTCTTGGATGGAAATGTAACAACTGTGGTTACATTCATGAAGGACCTGATGCTCCTGATGTTTGTCCAGTATGCAATCACCCAATTGCTCATTTTGAAAGAAAAGTAGAAAACTATTAAAAAACAAGAAGTTCATCCCTTTCTCTGAAGGATGAACTTCTTATTTCTTTTCTATACTGCCTTCTTTTGTACTTCTAAAATTCCGCCACGGATCAAGGCTGGTCTTAATGCATTATACACGACACCTACTAAGATAACAGATACCACTGCATTAATAAATGTAGCTACTGAACTAAATTTCGCCAAGACAGAAGCAACTTCTTGTGGCTGTCCAAGTATATATTGTTTGTAGAAATACCCAACAACTGGATCTGCGATCACATTGAAACCAAGTCCTGCAATAGATGCAAGAATGCTCCATTTCAATACATATTTCTTATCTGTGCTTTGATTGATCTTTGCATAATTATGTGCAACAAGACCAACAATTAATCCAATACATAACTTTAAAAGAAATGTTTTTGGTGCTACGGTAATGTAGATAGGATCCATAATATCGGCAATGGACATTCCGATCGCTCCTGCAAGACCTCCATACCAGCCACCAATCAATAACGCGCCTAAAACACATATTGCGTTTCCAATATGGAGTGCTGTAGAATCGCCTCCTGGTATTGGTATATTAATTTTCAAAAATGTGAATGCAACGTAACATAATGCTGCGATCAAAGCCGTCTGAGCTAATTTGATAAGTTTGTTATTTCTTCTTTCCATACTGCTTAACCCCTTTCATCTTTGTTACATACTATCACTAAACTGGCTGTTTTGAAACTGCCAGTTTATTACTTTTTAACCATGCCAGTTTATTTGCTATTAGCTGGTTCCACTGCAACGGATTTTCCTTTGATCTTAGCGTTCTTCATTGCAAACAATACATCTTTTGCATATTCGCGAGGAACTTCAACAAAGGTATATTTATCAAACATATCAATTGTGCCAATTAATTTTCCTGGCATACCGCTTTCACCTGCAATTGCACCTAAAATATCACCCGGTCTTGCTTTATTTTTCTTACCAATATTGATGAAAAGTCGAACCATTCCCGGTTCTTCTGCACCTGTATCTCCAAAATCTAATTCTTCTTGCTGTTCTTCTTCTGCTGACATTCCTAAATGCATTTTTAAGAACGCTGCCGCAATATCCATAGCAGTATAGTCAGAACCATTTAACTTACTTTCAATCGCATTGATCATTGTTGTTAAATCTTCGTTTTCAATTACATTGTCAATTTTGTCGAGTACATTTTCCATCTTTGTATTTGCAACATCATCTAAAGATGGGACTTTTTGTGCATAAATCTTTGTCTTGCAATATCTTTGGATTTCTTTCAATTTATAAACTTCTTTTCCAGATACAAATGAGAAAGAACGTCCTACTCTGCCTGCACGTCCTGTTCTTCCGATACGGTGTACATAATATTCATCATCTTGTGGTAAATCGTAGTTAAATACTGCTTCCACATCATCTACATCAATTCCTCTAGCTGCTACATCTGTTGCAACGAGAATATCTGTTTTCCCGCTACGGAAACCTGCCATAACATGATCACGTTGTGCCTGTTTTAAGTCGCCGTGAAGTCCTGCTGCAAAATATCCTCTGCCGAGCAAAGCAGTTACCAACGTATCTACTTGTTTCTTTGTATTACAAAAGATAACAGACAATTTTGGTGAATAAATATCTAATAAACGAGATAATACTTCTTCTTTATTTTTAGGCTTCACTTCATAATAGTACTGTTCAATGTTAGATACTGTTAATTCTTTCTTTACTACCTTTACAACTTCAGCATCTTTTTGGAAACGTTTTGTGATTTCCATGATTGCTTTCGGCATGGTTGCTGAGAAAAGAACTGTTTGACGTTCTTCTGGAATCCCTTCTAAAATTGTTTCAATATCTTCTCGAAATCCCATATTTAACATTTCATCTGCTTCATCCAAGATGATCGTGTGTACTTGGTCCATCTTGATTGTTTTACGTCTCATATGGTCCATAACACGTCCTGGTGTACCAATGATCAACTGTGTACCACTTTTCAATGAACGAATCTGTTTCACAATTTCTTGTCCACCGTAAATTGGAAGTACTTTAATTCCATGCATATATTTTGCAAGGTTACGAATTTCCTCTGCAACTTGAATCGCAAGTTCTCTTGTTGGACATAACACGATTCCTTGTAATTTCTTATTCTTTGGATCTATCTTTTGTAGCATTGGAATACCAAATGCTGCTGTTTTACCAGTTCCTGTCTGAGCTTGTCCAATCAAATCTTTGCCGCTCATCATAACTGGGATAGCTTTTCTTTGAATTGGCGATGCTTCTTCAAAGCCCATGTGTTTCACTGCTTTTTGAATCTCAGGACAAATCCCAAGTTCATCAAATTTTACAATTTCCATATTATTTTTACTACCTTTCTTTCAATCAAACCGGAATATAATATCAAACATAAAACTTTTTGTCAAATTGCCCTTGAATTTTCTGTTGTTATGATGTAGTATTACATTATTCCTAATGTAGTTTTAAAAACTACATGTTGTGTATATAATATTTGTAAGGAGGTTTTTATTATGAAACAAAAACATATAAAAGATCCTGCAAGCGCTATTACTCATTTTATCGGTATGTTAATGTCTATCTTTGCAGGAATACCATTGCTTTTAAAAGCTGCCAAGGAACCAAATCATGTGTATCTGATTTCTGTTGCAATCTATTTAGTCAGTATGATCTTACTCTATTTTGCAAGCACCACTTATCATACATTTGATATTTCCGAGAAAATTAATAAACGTTTAAAAAAATTTGATCACATGATGATTTCTGTATTGATTGCAGGCACTTACACTCCGGTTTGTCTCCTTGTATTAGGTGACTTCACAGGTTATCTCATGTTAGCAGTTGTTTGGAGTTTTGCACTGATTGGAATCATCATCAAAGCATTCTGGATCAATTGTCCAAAATGGTTTTCTTCTATTCTATATATCGGAATGGGTTGGACATGTGTTATTGGGTTTGTTCCATTACTAAACGCTCTTTCACCTGCGGGATTTGGCTGGCTTCTTGCTGGTGGTATTATTTACACCATTGGCGGTATCATTTATGCATTGAAAATACCTGTGTTCGATAATCGTCACAAAGTATTCGGTTTGCATGAAATCTTCCATTTGTTTGTTATGGGTGGAAGCGTATGTCATTTTATTGTAATCTATGCATTTATTCTTTAAAAATATAGGACGTAGCAAAATTTACTACGTCCTGTTTTTATGCTTCCATATATTCTAATGGGTTGATTGGCTGTCCATCTTTCAGCAATTGGAAATATAAGTTGCATCCCTCTACACTGTAATATTTGGTTGGTTCACTGAGATAACCAATCCAATCCCCTTGGTTAACCTTAGCACCTTTCTCTACCATAACTTCTTTTAGTTGCCCATACACAACTTGATAGCCACTTCCAATATCAATCGTCATAGTTGTTCCTGTCTCAGCATGAACTTCGATATTAGTAACTGTTCCATCTGCTGCTGCAAGAACCTCTTCTCCTACTTCTCCACCAATGATCAGCGCCGGATTATATTTGTATTGATCCAGTGTTAGAAAATGTACAGTTTGATCCATACTATAATTTAAGATCACATCTCCACTTACCGGCCAAATTAATGTATCTCCAGATGAAAACTCTTGATTTGAGGTTTCTTGTGCCACTTCTTTTGGAGCCTCTGCCACAGGTTCTTCATACACTATCTCAGGTGCTTCCTGTACTTGTGGAATCTCCGCTTGAATCTGCTCTGTATTTGCACTTTCTGTCGGTGTTTCTTCTCCTTGTTCTGTATCTAAGTTTCTTTCGTATCTGCTAAATGTTGTATACCCCACAAATGCGATCACTGCTACGAAGCAAATGACAACACCAACGGCTGCAGCTTTTCCTTTTTTCATATTCATCACCTCTGGCTATATTTTTTCCAGAAACTGATGCACTTATTCTATCTCCCATAAAATTTCTGCAACCTCTTTGATTTCTGTTCCTTCGAAGAAAAAATCAAGGATTTCTGCTGCTGTTTTTCCTTCCTTTGCCATTTCATTTGCTGTATATTGGCTCAACCCCAGACCGTGTCCTACTCCCTTCGTGATAACTCTCGTATTTTCTGCGAAATCCTGTATCTCCACACAACTAGATGCCAGATGATATGTATCACGAAAACTTTCCCCACTATAGGTTTCTTCTCCCACTTTGATTTGTAAAGCATACCCTGCACTGTCATATGATTCCACTTTTACTCCAGTCGCATCAATAAAGGTACTAGCCATCTGGTTTACAGCCTCCACATCCTTCGGACATTCTTTTACTTGCAAATATGGATATGTATCCACTCCTAATACTTCTTGTCCGTTTCGTGTTTTACCATTACTCACTTGGTGAAATGGCACAAGTGCTAACTCATTGTTATAGAGGATCACTTGTCCTTCTGTTGCTTTCCATACTTCTTCTAATTTCTTTTTCCACAAAGCATCTATTTCTTCCTTATTTTCAAAATCGTTTTGTTCCAAATACTCTTTTCCAAGTTCCTCTACTTCTTTGTATACAGATGTGCGTACAAGGATTGCTTGTACTTTCAACATTTCATCTTCATACTCTGAAGAAACCTCTTGTGCGAGTTTTGCAATGCAATGTTCCTGCAGCAAATGATCTTGTACACTTTCCGTTTCCTTTACTGCTTTTCCATTGATAAAAACAGTTATAATATATGGTACAGATAGGATAATAAATACTATCGCCACCAATTTTTTTAATTTTTGCAACATAAAAAAGCCTCCCATACATTATTATATGGAAGGCTTTTTTGTTTTATTACATTTCTACTGTCACTTTATCAAGTTTCCAGATTTCATCTACATATTCTTGGATTGTTCTATCTGATGTAAATTTACCACAGCTAGCTGTGTTTAATAATGCCATCTTAGACCATCTATCTTGATCTCTATAAGCTTCTTCTACACGTTTTTGTGCTTCTGCATAGCTTCTGAAATCTTTTAAGATAAAGTATGTGTCAGCTCTGTCACTACATTGAGTATTTAATAATGAATTATATAAGTCTCTGTATAATTCTCTATCTCCACAAGCGTATGTGCCATCTACTAATTGATCCACAACACGTTTAATATCCCAATCATTAAAGTAAATATCAAGAGGATTGTATCCACCGTTATTTTCGTATTTGATAACTTCATCTGAGCTTAAACCAAAGATAAATGCATTTTCAATTCCTACTTCTTCAACGATTTCCACATTAGCACCATCCATAGTACCAAGTGTTGGAGCACCATTTAACATGAACTTCATGTTACCGGTACCAGATGCTTCCTTAGAAGCTGTTGAAATTTGTTCGCTGACATCTGCTGCTGCGAAGATCCATTCTGCATTTGATACGCGGTAGTCTTCGATAAATACTACTTTGATCTTTCCATTAATGCTTGCATCATTGTTGATCACATCTGCAACAGAGTTGATCAACTTGATTGTTTGTTTTGCACGTTTGTAACCAGCTGCTGCTTTCGCTCCAAAAATAAATGTTCTTGGATAGAATGACATTTCTGGATGATCTTTGATCTGGTTGTATAAGTACATTACATGTAAGATATTTAATAATTGACGTTTGTATTCATGTAATCTCTTAACTTGTACGTCAAAGATCGAGTTAGGATCTACTTCAATTCCATTGTGTTCTAAGATATATTCTGCAAGACGTACTTTGTTTTGGTACTTGATTTCCATAAATTCTTTTCTTGCTTTTTTATCTTCTGCAAGTGGTTTTAATTTTTCCATTTGTGCAAGATCTGTGATCCAACCGTCTCCAATGTGTTCTGTTACCCAGTCAGCGAGAAGTGGGTTACCATGTAATAAGAAACGTCTTTGTGTAATACCATTTGTTTTGTTATTGAATTTTTCTGGCATCATTTCATAGAAATCTTTTAATTCTTGTTTCTTTAAGATTTCTGTATGAAGTGCTGCTACACCATTTACAGAGTAACCTGCTGCAATTGCAAGGTGAGCCATCTTCACTTGTCCATCATATAAAATAGCCATTTTACGAACTTTTTCTTCGTTGTTTGGATATTTTGCTCTGATTTCATTTACAAAACGACGGTTGATTTCTTCTACGATTTGGTAAACACGTGGAAGTAATCTTTGGAATAAGTCAATTGGCCATTTTTCCAAAGCTTCTGCCATGATTGTGTGGTTTGTATAAGCACAAGTTTTTGTTGTAACTTCCCATGCTTCATCCCATTCTAATCCTTCTTCATCCATAAGAAGTCTCATAAGTTCTGCAACAGAAACAGTTGGATGAGTATCGTTCATTTGGATTGTTACTTTTTCATAAAGTTTCTTGATATCATCATGTTCTCTCTTATATTTTGCAATTAACTCTTGTAAACTTGCAGAAATAAAGAAATACTGTTGTTTCAAACGAAGTTCTTTTCCAGCGTAATGGTTATCGTTTGGATATAATACTTCAACGATATTTTTAGCAAGATTTTCTTGTTCTACTGCCTTTTGATATTCTCCACGGTCAAAATGATCTAATTGGAAGTCTGTAATTGCTTTTGCATCCCAAATACGAAGTGTGTTTACAACATTGTTGTTGTAACCAACGATTGGCATATCGTATGGAATCGCAAGAACAGATTCAAAGTTTTCTTGGATAAACATGTCTCTTCCTGTTTTTGGATCTTTTTCTACACGAATGTATCCACCGAAACGTACTTCTTTTGCTAATTCTTCACGTCTGATTTCAAATGGGTTTCCTTCTTTTAACCAGTTATCTGGTGTTTCTACTTGGAAACCATTTTCAATTTTTTGTTTGAACATACCATAACGGTAACGGATACCGCAGCCATAAGCTGCGTATCCTAATGATGCTAATGAATCTAAGAAACAAGCTGCAAGACGTCCAAGTCCACCATTACCAAGTGCTGCATCTGGTTCTTGATCTTCGATGACATTTAGGTTGATTCCCATTTCATCTAATGCATCACGTACATCTTTATATGAAGTTAAGTTGATCAAGTTATTTCCTAATGCTCTACCCATTAAAAATTCCATAGATAAATAATATACAGTTTTTACATTTCTTTTTTCATATTCTTTATGTGTAGCAATCCAATTATCAATTATATAATCTTTTACAGCATAAGCTACTGCTTGATACACTTGTTGTTTATTTGCCTCATCAATACTCTTTCTATATTGACTTTTTACTTTATCTATAACTTCTTTCTTAAATGCTTCTTTGTCAAATTCTCTTATATTTGCCATTTTATTTCTCCTTTTTCATAAAAGTATTTATTTAGTGAACTACTTGACAATTTAATTACCAAGTATCTAATTTACAGAATTTAAAATCTATAAATTAAGGGTGCGTTCAAAAACACCAAT
>CAYTRJ010000076.1:0-9249 GCA_964440185.1 uncultured Faecalimonas sp.
ACAAAATCAAACTTGATTGGAGAATATATGATTTCAAAAGGAACGGTAAATGCGTCCCTTGTATCTCCAAGAGAGGTATTTATAGAAGCTTTGGAGAAGCATGCAGTATATATTATATTAATGCATAACCATCCAAGTGGTGACCCTACGCCAAGTCAAAGTGATATTTTTTTGACGCAAAGGGTGAAAGAAGCAGGAAGTTTAATCGGAATTGAACTGTTAGACCATATTATTATTGGAAATAATTGTTACAAGAGCTTTTCGGAAGAAAAGCTAATGTAATGTTGAAAGGATTATACATGTTTGGAAATATCTATGGACTTGATCTTGGTACTTATGAGATTAAAGTATTTGATAAAAAGAAAAATACTGTTTGGAAAGAAAAAAACGCCGTAGCAATTGCAGATGAAAAAAAATTGTTTTCGGTGGGGGATGCTGCTTATGAAATGTATGAGAAATCTCCGTACAATATTGAAGTAGTATTTCCAATGAAAGAAGGGGTAATCTCTCATTTTTATAATATGCAGTATTTACTTCAAAATTTATTAAAAAAAGAGAGACAGTTCGCGCGTGGTTCAAAATATTTTATTGCTGTTCCAACAGATGTAACAGAAGTTGAAAAACGTGCATTCTATGACCTTGTAGTACATTCTACTGCAAAGGCAAAAGAGGTGCGGATTGTAGAACGAGGAATTGCAGATGCTGTTGGAATGGGATTAGATGTAAAAAACACACCTGGTATTTTTATTGTAAATTTGGGTGCGGAAACAACAGAATTATCTGTTCTTTCTTATGGAGGTGTTGTCCTAAACAAATTAGTAAAAATAGGTGGGACAATCTTGGATCATGGAATTGTAAATTCTGTCCGCTCCAATCAGAATTTCTTGATTGGACATACAACAGCAGAAGAATTACGCACAGCCTTTGGAATTGCGCCTAGAAATGAAATACGTGCATTAAAAGTTGCCGGTCGCAACTTGATCACACGCATTCCAGAGCAAAGAGAAGTTTCTATTGGTTTAGTCCATGCCGCGATGAAAGATACATTAAAACTTTACATCCACGAAATAGAAGCGCTTTTAGATCGAACACCTCCGGAAATCCAACGTTATATCAAAAACCAAGGAATCTACATTACTGGTGGTCTTTCTAATTTGAAAGGTATTGATACCTATTTGGAAAACGGATTAGAGATACCAGTCCATACATGTAAAGAGCCAGAGTTCTGTGCTGTTCGTGGTTTGAAAAAGATCATAGAAATGAAAGAATTAAGAAATTATACATATTCAATGTTAGATGAAAATTATAGGTGGATGAGATAAGTATGAGAAATAACAACCAAACATCATTTACAAATAAATATATGTTTGTCATATTAGCAATTGTGTGTGCCATTCTAATGGGGTTGTCCCTTGTTACAGATAAGGTTGGAGGACCACTTCGTTCAATAGCAAATGTTACTATTGTGCCAATGCAAAATGGGATCAATCATGTTGGACAATGGATGAGCGACTTAACAAAGAATTTAGAAACATTGCAAGAAGTACGCGAGGAAAATGAGGCGTTGCAAAAAGAAGTGGATGAGTTGACCGTAAAAAATAATTTATTGCAGCAAGACAAATTTGAACTTGAACGACTGCGTGAACTGTATGCGTTGGATCAACAATATAGTGATTATGAAAAAATTGGTGCGCATGTAACTGCAAATGACGGTGGAAACTGGTTTAACTCTTTCCTTATTGATAAAGGTGAAAAGGACGGCATTCGTGTAGATATGAATGTTATGGCTGGAACAGGACTTGTTGGTATTGTAACAGAAGTCGGACCTAATTGGGCTAGAGTCCGTTCTATTATTGATGATGCGAGCAATGTAAGTGCATTGGTACTATCAACTTCAGATAAATGCATTGTGAATGGAGATTTAACTCTAATGCAGGATGGAAAAATTCGTTTTGAACAATTACCAAATAATGAAAACGAAATTACAGTTGGCGAGCAAGTAGTTACTTCTCATATTAGTAGTAAATATTTACAAGGAATTTTAATTGGCTATATTAGCGACATTAAAGTAGATTCCAATAATTTAACACGTTCTGGATATATTATTCCTGCTGCAGATTTTCAGCATTTACAGGAAGTGTTAGTAATCACATCAACCAAAGCAGATTTATTGGAGGAATAATTTTGAAACGTAAAATTGTTACGATTTGTATTATTTTAATATGCTTCCTTCTGGAATGCACAGCATTTCAAACATTTGCACTTGCGTCTGTAACACCAAATCTATTAATTATTGTTACAGCATCATTTGGCTTTATGCGTGGAAATAAAGAAGGAATGTTTGTTGGATTCTTTTCGGGACTTTTGATAGACATTATGTTCGGAGACTTAATTGGATTCTATGCTTTGATTTATGCATTTATAGGTTATGTTAATGGATTCTTTCAACGCATTTTTTATGATGATGACATTAAGCTTCCGCTTATTTTAATTGCAGCCAGCGATTTTATTTATGGTAACTTGATCTGCATTTTAATGTTTGTTATGAGAAGCCGTTTCCAATATTTATATTACTTGAAAAGCATTATCATTCCCGAATTGATCTACACAATCTTAGTAACTTTGATCTTATATCAAATTATTTTAAAGATTAATAGGAAATTGGAAGCAGAAGAAAAAAGGAGTGCAAGCAAATTTGTTTAATACAATGAAAGATTTCTTTACAAATCTGTTCAAATCACGACTTGTTGTTTTAATTGCATTTTTTTCAGTGTTATCACTGATTTTGATTCATCGTGTGTTTGTTTTACAGATTGTAAATGGAGAAGATTACTTAGAAAACTATACATTGTCCATCCGAAGAACGAAAGAGATTACGGGAACTCGTGGGAATATTTATGACCGCAATGGGGAAGTATTGGCTACAAATCGACTAGCATATTCCATCCAGATAGAAGATAACGGGACATATAAGGATACTTCACAGAAAAATAAATTGATCAACGAAACTCTAAATCAAGTAATCGATATGATTGAAAGCAATGGAGACAACATTATCAATGACTTTGGTATCATTATCAATAAAGATGGAGAATATGAATTTTTATATGCAGAAGGTACCAAACGCCTTCGTTTCTTAGCAGATGTATACGGTTATGCAAAGATTGATAAGCTGTCTAAAAAAGAGCGAGAAACGACTGCAGAAGAATTGATAGATTTCTTGTGCGCGGATAAGCGTGAGAAAGATTATGGATTTGGGATTGAGCAAGAAAACATAGAAAAAGAACGTGTACTTCAACTAGTTACCATTCGCTACGGAATGCACTTAAATAGTTTTAAAAAATATATTCCTACAACCATTGCATCAGATGTCAGTGATGAGACTGTAGCGATGATCAAAGAAAATCTGTATGAATTACAAGGAATTAGTGTTGGAGAAGAATATTTGCGAGAATATCCAGAAGGAAAGTATTTTTCGTCTATTATAGGATATACTGGAAAGATTTCTCAGGATGAATACGATGCCTTAACTGAAGAACAGCAAAAAAAATATTCAAAAACGGATATTGTCGGAAAAGCAGGTATTGAACAGGTAATGGATGAATATCTGCAAGGAACAAAAGGAGAACAAGTTGTTTATGTAAATACAGTTGGGAAGATCATTGAAAGCGAAAGTATAACAGAACCAAAAGCTGGAAATGATGTTTACTTGACTATTGACAAAGAATTACAGATTACAGCATATAATTTAATTGAAGAAAAATTAGCAGGGATCATTCTGCGTAAATTAAGTAATCAATTAGACTATACGCGTGATCCAAATGGAAAAGCATCCAATGTTATCATTCCGGTGGGAGATGTTTACTATTCATTTATAGGAAATGAAATTTTAGATACAGATGCATTTGCAGAAGAAGATGCTTCAGCAACAGAAAAATATGTATATGAAAAATTTTCGACACGTTTAGAGACATCCATCACAAAAATAGTATCTCATATGAATTCACCAACTGCTCCATCCTATGGAGAATTGCCAAAAGAAATCCAAGCATATTTAAATTATATTGCAACAGAACTTTTGACAACAAAGACAGGTATTTTATTAAAAGATAAAATTGATGTTAACGATAGTGTTTATACAGCTTGGAAAGCGGAAGAAATTAATTTGTACGAATATTTAAATCATGCAATTTCTCAAAATTGGGTAGACTCTACTGTTTTACAAGATTATATCGATACGGATGGAAAATATTCAGATTCCAACGAATTGTATCAAGGAATCATTAATTTTATAAAAGACTATTTACAGACAGATGCTTCTTTTGAAAAGTTAGTCTATAAATATATGATCAAAGATGGTACAGTTACAGGAAATCAAATTTGTATTTTGTTATATGATCAAGGTGTTTTGGAGTATGATGAAACACAATACAATCGTCTGTTAAGCGGATATAGTTCTTATGATTTTATACGAGCAAAAATTAATAGCTTAGAGATCACACCAGGTCAATTGGGTGTAGAACCATCCACAGGATCATTTGTTATGACTGAAACGGCAACTGGTAATACATTAGTATGTGCATCTTATCCAGGATATGATAACAATCGTCTTGCAAATACAATGGATACAACATATTACAATCAAATATATGTAAGTACTTCCATGCCATTTTATAATAAAGCAACACAGGAACAAACCGCTCCTGGTTCTACCTTCAAACCACTAAGTTCTATTGCTGGATTAACAGAAGGTGTAATTAGCTCTAGTACACTCGTAAGCTGTGCAGGACCATACAAAAATGTTACACCAAATCCAAAATGTTGGATTTATCCAGGCGGACATGGAAGTTTGAATGTTGTTGGAGCAATTGCGAATTCATGCAATAACTTCTTTTATGATGTTGGTTACAAACTTGGTTTAACATCAAATGGCACATATTCTTCAAAGGACGGAACAGATAAAATTCAAAAATATGCAGAAATGTTTGGCCTTGGTGAAACTTCAGGATTAGAAATCACAGAACTAGCACCACATATCAGTGATGAAGATGCTGTACGTTCCGCAATTGGACAAGGTACACATATTTACACAACCAGCCAGCTTGCAAAATATATTACAGGCGTAGCAAATAAGGGAACAGTATACGATTTAACATTATTGTCAAAAGTCACAGATAGTGAAGGAAATGTTATAAAAGAATATGAGCCAACGGTTTATAACGAAGTAACTGACGTAGATGAAGCAACATTTGATCTTGTACATGAAGGTATGTCGCAGATGGTTGCAAAAGATTCTCGTTTTGCAAAACTTCGTGAAGCAGGTATGACAATTGCTGGTAAAACAGGTACTGCACAGCAAAGTAATACACATGCTGACCATGTTCTTTTCGTAGGATTTGCGCCAAATGTAAATCCAGAAATTGCATTCAGCTGCCGTATTGCAAACGGATATAGTTCAGGATACACCGCAGAGTTAGGAAGAGATATGGTATTAAAATACTTTAATCTAGCTGACGATTCTGAACTTCTTACAGGAACAGCTGGAGTGCTTGGCTCAGAATCACATGGAGATTAATCTATACGGCACGAAAGATAGCATACCCGATGATATCATAATGTGAAGGAGGACAAAAGCATGGGTGAAGTAATTGTAGTTACATCAGGAAAGGGCGGAGTTGGTAAAACAACAACTACTGCCAATATTGGTGTAGGTTTAGCAAAATTAAATAAAAAAGTAGTAGTCATTGATACGGATTTGGGATTACGCAATCTAGATGTAGTGATGGGATTAGAAAATCGTATTGTTTATAATCTAGTAGATGTAATTGAAGGAAATTGTCGCATGAAGCAAGCTTTGATCAAAGATAATCGTAATGAAAATCTATATTTGCTTCCATCTGCGCAAACTAAAGATAAAAGTGCAGTTTCTCCAGAACAAATGAAGAAACTGACAGAAGAATTAAAAGAAGAATACGATTACATCCTCTTAGATTGTCCTGCAGGAATTGAACAAGGTTTCCAAAATGCAATTGCAGGAGCAAATCGTGCAATTGTTGTTACAACTCCAGAGGTCTCAGCAATTCGTGATGCAGATCGTATCATTGGGTTACTAGAAAAAAATCAAATCAAACAAATTGACTTAGTGATCAATCGTATTCGTATGGATATGGTAAAAAAAGGCGATATGATGTCTGTAGAAGATGTGATAGAAATCTTAGCTATCAACTTACTTGGAATTCTACCAGATGATGAACAAGTTGTAGTCGCAACAAACCAAGGGATTCCTGTAATTGGAACAGATTCTCTTTCTGGAAAAGCATATTTTAATATGTGTAAACGCATTTTAGGTGAGGATATTCCCTTTTTAAAACTGGATACCCATAATGGTTTTTTTAAGAAATTATTCCATAGGAATTAGGAGGTGTCACATGAACGTATTTGGAACAAAAAAGAAAAGCACATCTGTGCATGTTGCGAAAGATAGATTAAAAGCATTGCTTGTTTCAGACCGCGTAAACTGTACACCAGATATTTATGAAAAAATACAAGAAGAACTATATCGAACTGTTTCAAAGTATATTGATGTACTTCCAGAACAGTTTGATACAAAAATTACTCAATCATACATACACATTACATTAACAGGAGAAAATTCGTGACTTTTTTAAAGAAATACCATTTAAAAGATTTTAACTTCATATTAGTAGCACTTGTTCTGATTTTATCAACAATTGGAATTCTTGCAGTCGGAAGTGCCTTACCATCAGCGCAGTTAAAACAGATCATTGGTGTGATTGGTGGTGTGATTGCCATGCTTATCATTTCTGTGATTGACTACAAATGGGTACTTAATTTCTATTGGCTGATATATGGACTTAATTTGGTTTTGCTCTTATGTGTTAAGTTTTTTGGAGTAAGCTATAATGGTGCTAAACGTTGGTTGAACTTAGGCTTTACCAATTTGCAGCCTTCCGATTTAACAAAAATCTTTCTGATCTTATTTTTTGCCAAGTTTCTAATGCTCAAAGAACGAGAAATGAAAGACATGAAAACAATCATACAATGCGTATTACTGGTAGTTCCGTCTTTATTCTTGATCGTGACACAGCCAAACTTATCTAATACACTGTGTATCACAGCAGTATTTTGCGTATTGATGTTCTTGGGTGGCTTAAGCTATAAGTTTATCGGAACTGTTTTAGCAATTGCTATTCCTTCTGTTGTAATCTTTTTAAGCATTGCAGTTATGCCAAATCAACCATTCTTGAAAGATTATCAGCAAGAACGTATTTTAGCATGGTTAAATCCAGAAGAATATGCTTCTGATACAGGGTACCAACAAAAATATTCCATAATGGCAATTGGATCTGGACAGTTAAGTGGAAAAGGATTGAATAATAATACAACAACTTCTGTAAAAAATGGAAACTTCTTATTGGAAGCAGAAACAGACTTTATTTTTGCAATTATTGGTGAAGAATTAGGATTTGTGGGTTGTTGTATTGTGATAATTTTGCTATTATTAATTATTATACAGTGTATTATCACTGGTATCCGATCCCAGGATTTAGCTGGTCAGATTATATGTGGCGGCATGGCAGCTCAGATAGGATTTCAAAGTTTTATCAATATTGGTGTTGCTACCGGGCTGTTACCAAATACAGGTTTATCCTTACCATTTGTTAGTGCAGGATTAACATCTATTATGTGCTACTACATGGGGATTGGCTTTGTTTTGAACGTTGCATTACAACCGAAAAAATATTAAAAGGAGTCGATAAGAATGAATATAGGATTGATCGCACATGATTCGAAAAAGACATTAATGCAAAACTTTTGTATTGCATATAGAGGAATTCTTTGCAAGCACAAATTATTTGCTACAGGAACGACAGGAAGATTAGTAGAAGAAGTAACCAATTTGACCGTTCAGAAATATTTGGCAGGACCACTTGGAGGAATGCATCAAATCGGTAGTCAAATTGCCCAAAATGATATTGATGCATTGATCTTTTTACGTGATCCAATGGCTTCTAAACCACATGAACCAAATGTAAACGATTGCATCAGACTATGCGATATTCATAATATTCCAACGGCTACAAATTTAGCAACTGCGGAGTTACTTGTATTAGCACTTGATAGAGGAGATCTTGATTGGCGTGAAATGTATAAGTAAGATACTAATTTTATTTCTAGTAGTGTTTGGAGGAATTCTGACGATTACCAGATTAAATAGCAATGATGTGGCAAAATATGAGACAACTGCATATGCCTCAGGAATACATAAAGTTGAACTTTTTACAGATGATTTATGTGTGGAAAGTGATGATGTAAATGGAATTGATTTTACAACAAACGATACATTTCATTCCATTTTGCTTTTTGATCTAGAAAGTAAAGAAGCTCTTGTAACAGAAGAGATTCATGACAGATTATACCCTGCCAGCACTACAAAGTTAATGACAGTTTATTTAGCCTTAAAATATGGTAATTTAGAAGATACTGTAACAGTAAGCAGCAATGCAGTAAATGTACCTACGGATTCTTCTCGTGCAGGATTGTGTACAGGAGATCAGTTATCTTTAGAGTCCTTGCTATATGCATTAATGCTTCCTTCAGGTAATGATAGTGCTGTTGCAATTGCCGAATATATTTCAGGAAGTGTAGAATCCTTTGTGGAATTAATGAACGAAGAAGCGAATCTTTTAGGTGCAACAAATACACATTTTGTAAACCCACATGGATATCATAATGAGAAACATTATACGACTGCGTATGATTTATATTTAATCTTAAATGCTTGTATGGAACAAGATACATTTCTGGATATTGTTACATCCTCTGTCTATGAAACAAAAATTATACAGAAAAATGGAACATATCGTGATGCGAAATGGACACAAAGTAATTATTATTTGAATCAGAGAACTGAAAAGCCATCCAACATTGCACTGCTTGGTGGTAAAACAGGTACAACAGATGCAGCAGGTGCATGCATTACCTTATATGTAGAAGATAAAGAAGGACACCCATTTATTGCAATTATGATGGGAAGTGATTCAAAACCACTGTTATACGAAAATATGACGAATCTATTATCCTCTTTACAGGCATCATAAAATGAGAGGTTCCATATTCGGAACCTCTTTTCTAGTTTGTTCTTGTATCGCTGATACGGCCAAACAACGTGATTAAATATAATCCGCAAAGTCCTACGAGAATGTAAATGATTCTGGAAAGTACTGT
>CAYTRJ010000077.1:0-9024 GCA_964440185.1 uncultured Faecalimonas sp.
AAATATACTAAAATTTGTGAATCAATTAGGAAGAAGGATGATTTTATGAAAGAGATAAAGAAGATTGGATTTGTAGGATTAGGGTTAATTGGTGGTTCCATTGCAAAAGCAATCCGCCAATATTATCCAGACTATGAGATCATCGCATTTGATAAAAATAAAGAAACACTAGCATTAGCCACACAAGAATCTATTATCAATGTTGCATGTACCAGCATTGATGACAACTTTTGCAATTGTGATTATATTTTTCTTTGTGCGCCCGTCTCTTACAACACAGCTTACTTAAAGCAATTAAAGAACTATGTGCAAGGAAATTGTATCTTAACAGATGTAGGAAGTGTAAAAGGTTCTATCCATCGCGAGATCATTGCTCTTGATATGGAAGCAAACTTTATCGGCGGTCATCCTATGGCTGGATCAGAAAAATCAGGATTTGTTAATTCAAAGGCCATGTTATTGGAAAATGCATACTACATAATCACCCCCACTGCAAAAACTGCCCCTGAGCAGTTACAAGCATACAGTGATTTTGTACAATCTTTAAAGGCGCTTCCCGTTGTATTAGAATACGAAGAACATGATTATGTGACAGGGGCAATCAGTCATCTGCCTCATATCATTGCAGCAACTTTAGTAAACTATGTAAAAGAATCGGATACAAAAGATGAATTAATGAAGAATTTAGCTGCTGGAGGATTTAAAGATATTACACGTATTGCCTCCTCTTCTCCTACTATGTGGCAGCATATTTGCGAGAAAAACCGCACACACATTACAGCGATCCTCGAAGAATATATTTCTACATTAGAAGATGCAAAAAATCTAGTTGCTTCTGGAAATGCTCAGGAACTTTATAATCTTTTTGAAACTTCCAAAAACTACCGCAACTCTATTCCTTCTAGTTCTTCAGGACCAATCAAAAAAATGTTTGCTGTATATTGTGATATTTTGGATGAAACAGGTGGAATCGCAACCATTGCTACAATTCTTGCATCAAATAATCTCAACTTAAAAAATATTGGGGTTGTTCATAATCGTGAATTTGAAGAAGGTGTCCTTCGCATTGAATTTTATGACGAAGCCTCTTCACACAAGGCATCTGAACTTTTGCAAAAATATCGTTACACTGTTTACGAAAGATAAAACTCTTCTTGACACCACCGCATTAAAGTGTTAGTGTAATAGCATATTGAAACATTTATACAAGGAGGACTATTTATGAGCATGAAGAAAATACCGTACAAAATATATCTTGAAGAACACGAGATGCCTAAACGATGGTATAACTTACGTGCAGATATGAAGAATAAACCAGCTCCTCTTTTAAATCCCAAAACATTTCAACCAATCACACTAGAGGAATTGAGCGAAGTGTTTTGTGAAAAACTTGCTATTCAAGAACTGGATGATACTACTCCTTATATTGACATTCCAGAGAAGATTTTGGATTTCTATAAAATGTATCGTCCTGCACCACTTACAAGAGCATATTGTTTAGAAGAAAAATTGCAGACACCTGCAAAGATTTATTATAAATTTGAAGGAAATAATACGAGCGGAAGCCATAAGCTAAATTCAGCTATTGCTCAAGCCTTTTATGCTAAGGATCAAGGGTTGAAAGGTGTAACAACCGAAACAGGCGCTGGTCAATGGGGGACAGCTCTTTCTATGGCTTGCTCCTATTTGGATTTAGATTGTAAAGTTTATATGGTAAAGTGTTCTTATGAACAGAAGCCATTTCGCCGTGAGGTCATGCGTACTTATGGTGCCAGCGTTACTCCTTCTCCTTCTACGGATACTCAAGTTGGAAGAGAAATTCTAAAAAAACACCCTGGTACTTCTGGAAGTCTTGGCTGCGCGATTTCAGAAGCTGTTGAAACTGCAACCAACCTAGATGGTTATCGTTATGTATTAGGCAGCGTTTTGAATCAAGTAATGCTTCACCAGTCTATTATTGGTTTGGAAGCAAAGCTTGCGATGGATAAATATGATATTAAACCTGACATTATCATTGGATGTGCAGGCGGTGGTTCCAATCTTGGTGGTTTAATCGCACCATTTATGGGCGAAAAACTTCGTGGCGAAGCAGATTATCAATTCATTGCTGTTGAACCAGCTTCCTGTCCAACGATCACACGCGGCGTATTTGCGTATGATTACTGTGATACTGGTATGGTTTGCCCACTGGCGAAGATGTACACTCTTGGAAGTAATTTTATTCCTTCTGCAAATCATGCAGGTGGTCTTCGATACCATGGAATGAATTCTACCCTTTCCCAATTATACGCAGATGGATATATGGAAGCTCGTTCCGTTGAACAGACTTCTGTTTTCAAAGCTGCAGAAGAATTTGCACGCGTAGAAGGTATTTTACCTGCACCTGAAAGCAGTCACGCAATCAAAGTTGCAATTGATGAAGCATTGAAATGCAAAGAAACTGGTGAAGAAAAGACCATTCTTTTCGGTCTTACCGGAACGGGATATTTTGATATGTATGCCTACGAAAAATTCCATGACGGAAAAATGACAGACTATATCCCTACTGATGTAGAGTTACAGGATAGTTTTGAAACATTACCAAAACTGCCTGTTATCTAAATATAATCTTCTCTTAATAAGCGAAAAGGAAGCCGACTTACTGTCTGCTTCCTTTTTGTTTTGTCTAATTCTATAGTTCAGGTACTGGTGGTCTTTGTGGATCTATAATTTCTTTCGCATCAAACAAATCTGCTAAATTATCCTGTTGTCCTGTTGCATTTTTGTAAATGCGATATCCATCTAGATTTCTTCTGCCTTGACGTATATACCCATCACCTATATAAGTTGTATATGTATTCGAATCTACATTGCAAAAAATATCAAATCCTTGTTCTTTAAAGTATTGATATTTTGCATTCGATTCCGAATATGCTCCTGACCCTTGTAAATCTTGACCATGAGCAAAGATGATCGTATCTGTTTCTCCAACAATCGGAGTTACATTTGCTTTCCATTTTTCATGATCAATACGTAATACTTCTAAACTTCGTTCTCCCACTCTTACGTGTCCCCAAGTATGACTGGCAAATTCCCATCCATTGGCTTTCATCGCATCTGCCACAAGTTTAGCCTCTTCTCTTTCTTTTTCTAAAGAAAAATCCGGATGTGCATCCATCCACGCACGCTGATGTTGATCACAATGCGCATTGTTATAATCGTAAGTCTCATCTGTACGATATCCTAATACACCATTATATCCTGTCAGTGCGATAATTCCTTTTGCGCCTCGATAAGATGCGTCTGGATGTTCTTCTACAAATTGATCCATCAACGGTACAACATCGTAAGCACCAATTGTAGTATTTCCATCCGCGTCTGTATACTCATTCATTACTTTTCCATTTTCATCTAAAAATAATTTGGTAGCATAGCCATATCCATCATAGGAATGATAATAACTTAGATCATCCACCGATAATACAAAAGCTTTCTTATCCGGTGGAAGCATTACATTTCCCGCTTCCAGATCATGAATACTTATCATAACAAAGCCTCTGTCATACATTTCCTGCGTAATCTTGTTGAACTCACTAATGGTAGTCATCCACTGATTGTTTCCAATACATTGTGGATCATTTTCCTGATTGCCAAAAGCTCTTACAGGATCTACTACTAGTGTATGATAAAAAATATGTGTTACTTCTTCTGGATTTACTTCCACACATGTATCTTTTTCTGCTTGATACTCTTTTATTTTCATCTGGACTTCTTCATCTTCACTGGAATCCTCAATTGTCTCCAATAAAGCAATGGCATTATCATAATCATAAGACAAACGCAGCTTTTCAGCCTGTTCCAAAAGTGCAAGACGTTCTTGCTTCTTCGTCTCAATCTCTAACTTCATTGCTTCTTTCGCTTCTTTGTGTGGTGTTATAACAAACTTATATCCTAAGATTAAAAAGGAAATAATACATACTATTCCAATTATAACAAGGCATGTTTCTCTCTTTCGACCGTACCTTCTGTATCGAATATCTCTCATACGCTACCACCTCCATCAAGATAGTGTCCTAGTGTAAAAACATAGCATCCCCAAAGCTAAAGAAACGGTATCTCTCTTTAATTGCTTCCTCATATGCATTTAGCACATGTTCTCTTCCTGCCAATGCAGACACAAGCATTACAAGTGTAGATTCTGGCAAATGGAAGTTTGTGATCAAACAATCTAATACTTTAAACTGATATCCTGGATAAATAAAAATTTCTGTCCATCCACTGCATTCCTGTAATCTTCCATTTTCATCAGCTGCTGATTCTACCGTTCTGCAACTTGTTGTTCCTACGCAGATAACACGTTTTCCTGCTGCTTTTGCACTATTGATTTTTTCTGCCGCTTCTGCAGTGATTTGATAAAATTCAGAATGCATATGGTGTTCCAAAATGTTTTCCACCTTTACAGGGCGAAATGTTCCAAGACCAACATGTAATGTCACACGTGCAATCTCTACTCCTTTTGCTTCAATCGCTTCTAATAATTCTGGCGTAAAATGAAGCCCTGCTGTTGGAGCCGCTGCCGAACCTGTATGTTTTGCATATACTGTCTGATAACGATTTTTATCTTCTAGTTGATGTGTAATATAAGGTGGAAGTGGCATTTGTCCTAGTTGATCTAATACTTCTTCAAAAATTCCTTCATATTCGAATTTGATCAAACGATTTCCTTCTTCAACAATATCAATAACTTCTCCCACTAGAAGTCCATCTCCGAAACTGATCTTTGTTCCTACTTTTGCCTTTTTCCCTGGTTTTACAAGTGTTTCCCACACATCATTTTCCATTCTTTTCAAAAGCAGGATTTCGATTTTTGCATCTGTACCTACACGTGAACCAATCAATCGTGCTGGAAGTACCTTTGTGTCATTAATTACAAGGCAATCCCCTTCTTCTAAATAATTTATGATTTCTTTAAATACATGATGTTCTACTTCTCCAGTTTCCTTATCTACCACTAATAGTCTGGAACTAGAACGATCCTCCAACGGATCTTGTGCAATCAACTCCTCTGGTAAATCAAAATAAAAATCTTCTTTTTTCACTAACCTATTCCTCCGTATAAAATTCCAAGGATATAAACAATAATTGTCAATCCTACAAATATGTATTTTGTAAGTGGTTCAAGCCACTTTCCAATCTGTTTTTCTCTTCCAAGTTGTATTTGTTCTCTTGCAAAGCCTTTTGGACAAACCCAGAAAAACATCACTGCTGCCAGCAATGCACCAATTGGAATAATATAAATGCTTACCACATCCATCCATGTGCTGACTGTATCTCCAGATTCAATCAAAAGCCCTACAACCACTGCAATTACACAAATAATGCTAACTGCTTTTCCCCTTGATAGGCCAAACTTCTCCTGAATTGCTTCTACTGGTGTCTCAAACAAATTCACGAGGGAAGTTACTCCTGCAAATAATACTGCTACAAAGAAAACAATACAGAATAATTGTCCTGCTGGCATTTGTTGAAATACTTTTGGCATCGTGATAAACATCAATGCTGGACCAGCGTTTGGATCAAGCCCAAAAGTAAACACCGCTGGTAAGATTACGAGTGCAGACAAACTTGCTGCAAGGGTATCAAAAATTGCCACATTCTTTGCGCAAGAAATCACATCTTCTTTTTCATCTAGGTAACTTCCATACACTAATGTTCCAGAACCTGCCAATGACAAAGAAAAGAATGCTTGGCCAAGTGCATACACCCACGTTCTCGCATTTGCCAATTGTGACCAATCTGGTTTCAATAAAAATTCATATCCACCGGCAGATCCGTCCAAGAAAAATACACGTACTGCCAAAATTAAAAACAGTCCAAAAAAGGCTGGCATCATAACCTTATTGATTTTTTCAATACCGTTTGCAATTCCGAATATCATCACTGCAAATGTAATTGCTAATCCAAGCATATGCCATGGTACACTTCCAAAATCAGATGCAAGTGTTCCAAAATATTCTTCTGATGCATTCTTAAATAAACTTCCAGAAATAGATCCTGCAAGAAATCGAAGAATCCATCCAACTACAACAGAATATCCAATGGCAATCGCTAGAGAACCGATTGTTGGTATCAAACCGACAATTTCTCCCCAATTCTTTCCACGCATCTGGGATGCTTTTCGAAACGCACCAATTGATCCGGCACGCATTGCACGTCCGAATGCCATCTCACCTGCAACTCCTGCAATTCCTAATACAAAAACACAAATAAAATAAGGGATTAAAAATGCAGCACCGCCGCCTTCTCCAACACGATATGGAAACAGCCAGATATTTCCCATTCCAACAGCGGAACCTATACATGCCATAATAAATCCCCATTTATTTCGAAACGTCTCTCTTTTCTTCTTCTCCATATACATCACTCCTTATCAATTGTATCTCTCAATTATACTATGTATCTTGCAAAAAAGAAAGTCCGATAAAATCTTTCGGACCTTATCAGACTTTTCTTCTATTACTCTCTCATTTGAGCATGAAACTGTTCACTTAAAGCTTTCATCACTTTTTCGATTACAACGTCTGTCATTTCATCTGTTACATCTGTTTCTTGAGATGCTAACTTAATTGTAAATGCCATACTCTTCTTGTCAGCTCCTAATTTTTCGCTTTCAAAAATATCAAATAAACTTACTTTTGAAATCAATGTATCACAAGCTGCGATTGCTTCTTCAATTGTTCCACATTCTACAGATTTGTCAATTAAGATTGAAATATCTCTGCTGTTTGCTGCAAATCCACTTTCTGGTGTATATCGAATTGCTTTCTTAAATAATGTAGATAATACATCATAATTTAATTCTGCAATGAAGATTTTTGTATCTGCTTTTTTACCAGCTGCAATGTTCATGCTATCTACTACTTCATAACGCAATTGTCCAAAGTGTCCTACTTTCACGCCATTGCAGAATATATCTGCTGTTCTTCCTGGGTGTAAATATGGAACACAGCCTCTCTTATATGTGAATGTCAAATCTACACTGCTTGCAAAGGATTCTAAACTTCCTTTCATCGCAAAGAAATCTTCTTCTGCACCACAAGCTCCTAAGCAAAGCATTTTTTGTTCTACTGGTGGTTCTGTAAGTGGTAATGATTTTGGAAGATAAACATTCGCCATTTCAAAGAAACGTAATGATTCATTTCCATTTTTGATATTATTTTCAATCACACGAACCATAGATGGTGCCATGATCGTTCTCATAATGCTTAAATTTTCTGTAATTGGATTTAATAGCTCTACTACATTTCTTTCGCTTGCATCTTCTGGCATTAAGAACATGTCAAAGTCAGATTTTGCAGTCATAGCAATTGTTTGAATTTCATAGTACCCCTGTGTACACAAATATTCTTTTACAGCTAACTCTCTTTTTTGTTCTGGTGTCAGTCCGCCATTTGTTACTTTTGCAGAATCCAGGAATGTTGGTGTTACATGTTCATAACCATATTCTCGGATAATTTCTTCTGCAATATCTTGATATGTCTCTACATCATCACGGTATCTTGGAATTGCTAATGTAAGAACTCCATCTTCTAATGCCACTTCAAATTGAAGAGCTGTTAAAATACGAACCATAACATCTTCTGGCACTTCAATACCTAATACCTTATTCACTTTTGCTGTAGGTACCTTGATCACACGTTTTTCTGTAGATGCTCCACCTGTCACATCAAAGTGCGAAGAACTAATTTTAGCAACACCAAGTGTTTGTGCTAAATGAAGTGCACGCGCCATACCACATTCCACTGTGTATTCATCAATTCCTTTTTCAAATCTTGCTGCTGAATCAGAGCGAAGTCCTAAGCTTCTTGATGTTTTACGAACACTATCTTTTAAGAATTTTGCTGCTTCAAATAAAACTTCTGTTGTTGATTCTTTGATTTCTGAGTTCAGACCACCCATAACACCTGCTAAGCCAACTGCTTTTTCTTTGTCGCAAATCACAAGATTATTATTTGTAAGTACACGTTCTTTTTCGTCTAAAGTAACGAGCACTTCTCCTTCATTCGCGCGTCTGACTACAATAGAAGATCCTTCTAATGTGCTTAGATCAAAGGCATGCATTGGTTGTCCAATTTCTAACAATACATAGTTCGTAATATCAACCATTGCATTGATTGCATTATGTCCACTTGCAATCAAACGTCTCTTCATCCAAAGTGGTGATTCTGTATATTTCACATCATGAATATAATGTCCAAGATAGCGAGGACATGTTTCTCTATCTAATACTTCTACGCTAATTGCATCATTTACTGTACCATCTTCTGTATAACTATAATCTGGTTCTTTGAAAGGTTTTTCTAAGAATGCTGCAATTTCTCTTGCAATCCCGATTACAGATTGGCAATCTGGTCTGTTTGCTGTAATAGAAATGTCGAATAAATAGTCATCTAATTCAAGATATTCTCTCATTTCCATACCAAGTGGTGCATCTTCTGCCAAAATCATGATTCCATTTACATCTGCACCTGGATACCAATCTTTGTCAAGAAGCATTTCTTCTCCAGAACAAAGCATACCATATGACATCATATCTACCATTTTTCTTGGTTGAATGTCTAAACCACATGGAAGTTTTGCTCCTACTAAAGCTGCTGGAACTTTTGCTCCTACAAATACATTGTCTGCCCCTGTTAAAATAAGATGGTCATTTCCCATTGGTCCACAATCTACGTGACAAATTTGTAAATGTGTTCCTTCATAATGTTCCATAGATGTAATTTGGCCAACCACAACTTTATCTAAATCTTTTCCTAAATATTCAATACCTTCTACTTCAAATCCCGCTGAGAATAATTTTGTCTCTAATTCTTTGTGGTCGATATCAATATCTACGTAATCTTTTAACCAACTATATAAAATTTTCATTTTTCTACGACCTCCTATGCTTTGAATTGTTTTAAGAATTCAACATCATTTTCAAATAGTTTACCCATGTGATTGATACCGTATTTTAACATGGCAATCCTTTCAATACCGATACCA
>CAYTRJ010000078.1:0-8895 GCA_964440185.1 uncultured Faecalimonas sp.
TGCCCACCCATACGCTCTTTGTACTGTCTGCTTTTATGACATTGAAATTGTATTCAGCAGCCTTAACGCTCGTTTCGACCTCTATTTGCAAGCTAGTGCCGTTTGCCGTTACTTTTACCTGATTATGTTCAAGATTTTCGCTCGAAACGAGGCTCTGCACCTCAGTCGGACTGCCCGCACTCTTCAGTGCTGCGGACGCAGGTGCCGGAATCGTTGATATTATCAAGGACAATGTCAAAATTAAACCTATTCTTTTTTTCATTTTCATATTCGTGCCTCCTTTTGCGTTAAGTATACAACAATCCGCTTCACAAGTCAAAGAACTTTTCGCTGTTCAAAAGGCTTCCCTGTATACATTAGGAAGCCTTTCATCTTATTTTATAACTACATGAAGCTTTTTATTTCCTCCAATGCCTTCTCTTTGAATTTTAAGCAAACAAATAAGGATATTTATAAGGGCATCCGAACCGCGAAAAGAGCGAGGATTATATCACGCAGGTGGCAGTGCCGGTCAAAGACCTGCCGCAGTAAGTGCGATGTTCTGCTCCGCACATTTGCAGGGGATAAAAGTTCTCTCCCCCCGCCTGTTTAATGCTTATTTTTAACAACAATCGAATACGGTCATTTGTTCGTTCGGAGTAGAACCCAGCACGGCAAAAACGCAAACAGAGAACGAACGCTTCATCCTCTGCCTGCGTTTATTTGATTTTTGTTATTTTGCTATTTTCTTATAGGAAACATTTGACCGAGTATACGGTCTTGTCGTCTATCTTCTTATACGCTCTTACTTTCAATGTTTACACAACCTTTGTAATACTCTCCTTTTGGATGGGTTCATTCTTTCAAAGCAATACAAACATTAAATCAGTCCAACTAATCCAGCTGCAATCGGAATCCAAATTGCACAGAAAATTACCATTGCAATTTGTAGGAATAAGGTAGATTTACACATATCTGTCATCTTATAATATCCTGTTCCGTATGTAAGCAACGGTACATTGTCTAATGGGAACAAATAGCAATTTGCTGCACATAATCCTATTGATAATATCAAAAATGCAGGTGAATATCCTGTATCAAGTGCGATGGTTACCATAGGACCCGCCAAAACAGCTACAACTGCCGGTGCAACTGGAATAATAGCTAACATTACAAATGTACAAATTGCACATAACGCTATAATCCCACATTCTCCTAATTCGAGACCCGTCGGATAAAATGTATCTACAAGCCATGTGCTTACACCATTTGCGTTGATTGCATCTCCAATTGATAAAACTGTACCTGTAATTATAATAACTACCCATGTCACTTCATTGCAAAACTTATCCCACGAAAGCACTCCAATCTTCGGGGCGATAAAAATTGCACAACCGAGAACTGCAATTGTGTATACCTCTAAAGTTTTTACCCATGAAGATAAAATCATCAGAATTAGCATTGTGATAATTACTAGCAACACCCACTTTTCTTTTTTCTCCATTTTTTTAGGAATATCAATATTATCTACAAATTCTTGAATTTGTTCATGCGGAAGTTCTACAGGTTTATAAACTTTACATACAAGTACCCATGCTAACGGAATCATTACAATGCAAAGTGGTATACCTACTGCCATCCACTGTACAAAAGTAACTGTGAACTCGCCGTTCGTCAAACTTTCTAAATAACCAAGTGCCAACAAATTTATAGAAGAACCCGCTGGTGTCATCATACCTCCAATCATTCCGCCTAATGGAACAGCAATCATAATTGCTCTACCAGTATGTCTTTTGGCTTCAGGCATATCATTATATAATTCTAAAAACGATAAGCCTATTGCCATAAAAATTGCTGTTGTAGGAATGTTAGATATCATAGAAGAAACTAAAGCTGCACAAATCATAATTGCTAAGATTGAAAACTTTACATTTTTCCCGAATTTTTTTAACAATACAACAAGAATCCTTTTTGAAAGAGGTACTGCAGTAAATGCAGCCGCAATACCAAACGATGCCAATGTAAATAACATAATCGGATGATCAAAGCCACTAATTGCCGCTGAAAAACTTGGTTGCACACCTACAAGCGGCATAATTCCAACAATAAATAGGCATGATACCCCTGGCGGAAATACTTCTGTAATCAACAATATTAATAGTGCAATAGTAACTCCCAATGTCCTAACTCCTGCCATGCTTAATCCTGCACCACCGGGTATGAACATCATTACCACCAAAACGATAATTGCCGCTAATAGTCCAATTATTTTTGTTTTTTTCACTTTTTCTCCTCTTTTCTATCCTTTATAGATATCCAATTTATTTAATAATAGATTTACTTTTACTTTTTCGTCGCGAATATATTTTTTTGCCATAGTATTTGCCATACGACGGTAACCATACTTGTCAGTTTCTTCGCTTGGCAAATGGTAAATTACAATTTCATCGCAAAACTTTTCTGTAAGCAAGTCCATTGTTTTAGGTCGCCCTAAAACAACCGGATTAAAAAATGCCACACTTACTTTTTCTATATATTCTGTCATAACTTGTGCCATGCAATCCGGGTCTGAATCTCCTGCAATAAAATACTTTTCACCTGCAAAATCTAAAATTATTGCATAATGCTGACATGCTTCTATTCCTCGGAAATGAAGATGCTCTGTTTTAATCATCGTAATTCTTATATCGTCTTGCAAAACTATTTCTTTCCCCTTGCAACCTTGTGGTAACATTATAAATTTATCATTATGGTGGGTGGTTGCTTCTTTTTGACAAAGAACTGCCTTCTTATCTTCTGGTAGCACAACAAGATCTATACCTTCTCTAGATGCAAAAAATGTCCTTGAATCACTAAAATGGTCATCATGGCAGTGTGTAAACAGGAGAATGTTTTTACCTTGCTTGTTAAAAACATTCTCCTGAATGTAATCTCTGACTTCTAAAGGAGGAGAGTCAAAGGTATTAATATCTTCTTCTAATGCATCAATCAAAATCTTTACGCCACCATAAACGAACAATAATCCGCAGTTATTTGTGTATGTAATCTTAATATGATTATTTGACATTTTGCGGTTACCTTTCGCTACGATTTTACATTACGTCCTTTTTGAGTGTCTGCAAAGCACCAATTAAAATGGAATTGTACTTGTTCACAGCTGTATCTGATCTTGATGTCATAATAACCGGAACTGTAGTACCAACGGCAACACCACATGAAGGTGAACCGTCTCCAAAATAAATTATGCCTTTGCTAAACATATTAGCTGACGCCAATTCTGGGAAAAGGATTAAATCAGGATGACCGGCCACTTGACTTATTATCCCTTTGTGTTTTGCCGCCTCTTCAGATACAGCATTATCAAGCCCCAACGGACCATCCACAATACAGCCCTTAATTTGTCCGCGTTCATTTGCTTTGCTTAACATTGCCGCGTCAATAGTTGACTGCATAGCCGGATTCACTACTTCTACAGGTGCAACAACTGCAACTTTCGGACATTCAATTCCCAATTGATGTGCTAATTTAACAGAATTATTAAGTATTTTCACTTTTGCCGCATAATCCGGCTCAATATTAATCGCACAGTCAGTTAATATCAAAAGTCGGTCTTCTTTTGTAATCTGATAAATATTTGCAACACTAATCAATCCATGATCGGGAACAAAACCCTGTTCCTTATCAAGAATCCCACGTAAAAATACCGCTGTTGGCATCAATCCTTTCATTGGCATGTCTGCTTCTTTTTCATTTACAAGTTTTACTGCAATGCGTACCGCTGTTGCATTGTCTCGCTCATCTATGAATCGATAATCTTCCGTCGGTTCGCCCATTTCCTGAAGTAAAGCTTTTGTTTTAGCTTCGTCGCCAATTAAGATTGCATTGATAATCCCTTTTCTTTTCGCCGTTACCACTGAAGCCAATGCGTCATCGTCGTGAGAAGCTGCTAATGCTACTGTGGCTTTAAATTTGCTTCTCAAAACGAATTCTTCAATTTCAGCATAGTTTTTAAACATACTGTACCTCTCATTTTACCTTTTGTGGTGTAATATTTCCCATCAGTACTTCATATCCATTCAAGGCTAAAGTTTCCATTTCAAATTCTCCCGGATAAACAAAAACCGGTGCAATGAATTCAGTTCGTTCTTTAATGTAGCCAACAATAAGGGCTGAATTTGCCATTCCTCCTGTCAAAAGGATTGCATCAATGTTTCCCTTTAAAACTGTTGCCGCTGCACCAATGGATTTAGAAACCTGATAACACATCGCCTCTAAAACTTCTCCACATACAGGGTCATCTTTAGCACGTTGTTCAATAAGAAGCACATCATTTTCTCCAACATAGCTAACAAGACCGCCTTGGCCATTAACTTGATTTTTCATTTCTTCATAGGTATACTTACCTGAAAAGCACATGTCTATTAATGCACCCACCGGTAAATCGCCCGTACGATTTGTGGAAAAAGGTCCATCACCATCCAAAGCATTATTGCCATCTATCATTCTGCCTTGTTTATGTGCAACAATGCTTATGCCTCCTCCCAAATGAACGATAATCAAATTTAGCCTTTCATAGTCTTTATTAATATCTTTTGCATACTTTTTACCTACAGCACGCTGATTTAACGCTTGAAATGAACTCTTTCTACTAATCCCAGCGTGACCGCTGTATCTCGCAAGAGCTTCAAATTCATCTGTTGTAGGTGGATCAACTGTCAATGGTATTGCTCCATATGTATTGCAAAATTTTTGTGCAATTTGAACGCCTAAATTGGAAGCATGTTTGCCATATTTACATGATTTTATTTGCTCTACCATTTGTGAAGTAATTTCATACACTCCGCCTTTGGCAGGAGCCATATTCCCACACCTAGAAACAAATGCATCAACAGTTTCAGGAGCAATACTTCTTCTATCTAAGAATTTCATAATTTCATCATAGCGATATTCATATTGTTCCATAATATCAGTGAACGCTGCCAAATCGGCTGCACTATGTTTAATGTTTTCATTGTATATGCAGTTCCTGTCTTCGTAATATGCAACTTTTGTTGAAGTTGACCCTAAATTTATAACGAGTATTTTCTTCATCTTAATTACCATTAGTATTTCATTAATTCTCTTGCTTTTTCACAAATCTGATCAGGATTTACATGCATCATTCCCTCTGTAGGTCCACACGGTCCCGGTGTATGCAATTGACCCAATCTTTCGATCGGTGCTTTTAATTTTCCATGACATGCTTTGCTCAATTGTGCTGCGATTTCTCCACTGACTCCACCTCTTATCGGACCTTCCTGCACAATAATAACTCTTCCCGTTTTTGATACAGATTCCGATAATGCTTCTATATCTAATGGTGCCAAAACTCTTGGGTCAATTACTTCAACTGAAATTCCT
The DNA here is from genome assembly GCA_964440185.1 of uncultured Faecalimonas sp. Lineage (GTDB taxonomy): Bacteria > Bacillota > Clostridia > Lachnospirales > Lachnospiraceae > Faecalimonas. Next base: position 5,380 of record CAYTRJ010000078.1, read on the forward strand.
TCTTCTGCAAGTTTTTCTGCCGCCGTTTCACAGAAAGGAAGTACACCTTGAATACCGATAATCGTAATGTCGGAGCCTTCTCTTCTCACTTTAGCTGCGTGGTTTAAAGGAATAACAAAATCTGCATCCTGTTCTACTTCGCCTTGCACACCTACAGAACCTAATTGATAAAAGAAAACTACAGGGTCATTATCACGAATAGACGCTTTAAGTAATCCCTTTGCATCTTCAGGATAATAAGGAGCTACAACTTTTAGCCCAGGAATATTCATGAATAAAGACTCCATGCACTGGTCATGGTTGCATCCAGATGACCAACCGCCATAAGTACCTCTGCTTCCGTTTCCTGCTACATATACAATAGGCATAATTTCTTCACCTAAAGTAACATATCTATACTTAGCTGCAAAGTTAATAATACTATCACTGGCAATCGCCATGAAATCAGAGAACATTAAATCTACTACCGGTCTATATCCTGCTGCTGCTGCTCCCCCTGCAAAATGTGAATACCCCAGTTCTGCAATTGGCATTTCCAAACATCTGTCAGGGAAATCTCCAGGTACACCCAAATATACTGAAAGTCCACCGTTTAGGTGTTTCATATCTTCACCAAGTAAAATGACTTTTTCGTCTCTTTCCATTTCTTCATGGACAGCCTGTGCAATTGCTCTGTTCAAAAACATTTTTTTCTTCATTACAGATCTCCTCCTGTTTCCGGTGTTCCATAAATCATATCTTTTCCATAAATTTCATCGAAACTAGCAAATTCCTGTGCACCGGCTCTTTCAATAACTTCATAAATTTCTTTGTCAACTCTATCATTTGTTTCGCAAATCCACGTTTCATCAGTGTATCCATTTACAACCAGATAATTTGCAAATCTTTTTACCGGATCATCATTTATCATTGCTGCTGCGAGTTTTTCTGCATCAGGTCTTACATATTCTCTTTGACCGATAAGGTGTGGACCCCATCGCAATGTTTTTAACTCCACAACATTTGGAATATTCTGATGTGCAAGCGCTATACCTTTTTCTACTGCAGCCTTAACAGCTAAAACATCATTACCATCTACAATCTGTGTATGAAGGCCTATTCCTTTGGCCTTTTCTGAAATATCTGGATTTGGTGTCTCATCCGGCTGATAAACAGACATTGCCCACTGATTGTTTACTACAACATAGCAAACTGGAACCTTATACAACTGTGCTAAATTCCACGCTTCATAAGTTGCACCTTCTGAAGCTGCACCATCACCCATCTCAATTACAACAGCTTCATCTTTGCCTGCATGCTTCAATGCCCATGCAAATCCTGTGTAGATAGGACCTTGTGCACCAATCAAAGCCACTTGCGTTAAAACCTTTTTCTTCATATCATTAATATGTGCATCAAAAGTCACGCCTTTTCTAACACCTGTTTTTCTGCAAAATATCTCACTAATAAACTCAAAATGATCAAAAATCTGCATATAAGTGTTTTGTGATCTATGCGTTCCCGCATACCATTCTTTGTCTGTAAGTGCTGCCGCAATGCCAACTCCCACAGCTTCTTCACCCCAAGGTGTATGAAAAGCAATACGACAATACCCTTTGTTAACTGCTTCTTTCATCTGTAAGGCGAAGCTTCTGCCTTTTGCCATACGTTCATACAGATCAAGCATTTCTTCCTTGTTGTAATCCATTACATTTCTCCTTTGTTATTTTAATTTTTCTTCAGCATGTTCTAATATTTCTGCAAAATCGATGCAAAACTTACCAACTTCAGCGCCATACATAACACAATGATTTGTATTACAGCTAAAATTCGCGATATTCTTAATCCCAATCGTATCATCTTCCAATACAATCGGCTTCTTATGCGTACTTCCAGCCCCCAATAGCAAGGTTATATCATCATTTATAATAGGAAGTACAATATCATTCCTACCATTTCCAAGACTTGTTAAAGAGCATGTCCCGCCTTGCATATCTTCCGGTCCAAGTTTTCCATTATCAACTTTTTCTTTTAATGTTTTAATATCATTTGATATATTTACCAAATCTTTCGTGTCAGCATTTTTAATAACCGGAACAATTAATCCATTAGGAACAGCCATTGCCATCGCCACATTTACTTCATCGTACAAATGAATTTCGCCATTGATAAATCTAGAATTCATTTTTGGATTTTCTTTAACTGCAAGTGCAACCGCTTTTACTAAGAATGCCGCAACCGTAACATTTTTGCCTTCAGCTTTTAATTTGTCCTTTAATGCCATCACCGGACCCATATCTACATCAAAACAAGTAGTCGCTTGGGGGCTGTTAACAACTGTTTCTTTCATCTTTTTTGCGATGAATCTTTGTGCCGGTGTCAGCTTTACAATTTTTTCTCCCATGTCTGTATCTCCGTTTTATTCTTCAATTATTTCAGCGATTTCTTCTCCACAGGTAATAAATTCATCAGGATCTGCTTCTTTGTAAATTTTTAAGACACCAGTTGCTACAGATTCAATCTGATTTTCAAGTTTTTCTGTCATAATCTCGAAAAGAGGTTCTCCCTTTTCCACTCTTTCGCCGTCAGCCTTTAGCCATTTTGTTATGGCTCCTTCTTGCATTGTCATTCCAATCTGTGGCATAATTACTTTCATAACTCTTCACTCCTTTTTTAATAAATATTTTTTAATATATTTAGAAACTTTCAGTAGTCATAAACATACACTCAACTATGTTTTCCACCGCAATGTCTCCAAAAAACAACTTTAAGCATCTTCCTTCCAAAACGTGCTTAACCTCTCTTACATCATATACAACACCTTTTAATGCATTTGAGATTTCATCTGTACCATATATTCCGAGAAAGTCTCCACAAAATTTAATCTCATCTATACAGCCATTATTTATATTAATCCAGCACTCTATCTCTCCTCCATCATATCTACGCTTGTTATGGATTTCTGCTTTTGGAGATTCTCCGTATATCCATTTCTTCGTAGCGTATTTTTCTTCGCTCAATTTCTTTATAGCGTTTATATCGCCTTTAGTTAATTCATATTTTTCAAATTCATCACAATTCGAAAAATTCTCTGCAATTTTTAATTTCAACTCTCTAAACCCAATATTGTCAGGCAAATAATGTCTAATGTTACCGATTCGACTTTTTACTGATTTTACCCCCTTTGATTCAACTTTATCTTTACTAATCAAGAGAACTTTTTCAGCAATATCAGAATTTAAATCATATAATAGCGTCCCATGAAACAAAATACGGCTGCCAATACATGCTTGTGCTGTGCCAGATATCTTTTTTCCATCAAATAAAATATCATTTCTTCCCGATATTTCTGCCTCAATACCATATGCTGCAAGTGTTTTTAATATCGGCTGAGCAAAGTCCTTGAAATTCATTTTTTCCTGAGTAGCCGTTTCAAAGTTGGTAATAAATGTATAGTTCAGGTTTCCCAGGTCATGATACACCGCACCTCCACCTGTAATTCTTCTGGCTATTTTAATATCTTCTCTGGCTGCTATT
>CAYTRJ010000079.1:0-8867 GCA_964440185.1 uncultured Faecalimonas sp.
CAACGCTCTTTTCGTTATCTATATTTTGAATCTTGGTAATCTGTTCAACAGTATTTCTCTGAATTCTGGTTACTAAAGACATTTTAGCAGGGTCAGACCATCCCATATGATCTGACGCTTCACATGATCTAAGATAGTCACCTAAGATTTTCCCCGCATGTTCTTTAACCTCTAAATCTGCTCTTAACAGTTTTCGGGTATCCGGAACAAAAAAAGCAAAAATAAAATCATCTTCATTATCAGGCCATGGTATATTCTTCACCCATAAACCTGAAATAGCATATTCTATTACCATTCCCGGATCGCGGGCATACATTACAAGCGGTTCATTTTTCCCTCCGTCAGCCTCGAGATGCCCACAGTAAACATAAGGTGACAAATAATTTCCATCACCATACAGCTGATTTTTAGTAACCTTTGCGATTGCCACATATCCCGCTGTTTTGCCTCCCGAAAAGTAATTTAAGACATTTATCGCACGTGTTGAAATTTCATAATCCACTTCTGAAATATATTCTGTTTGTCTTGTTTTAGCCAAAGCTGAGGTGTATAGTTCCTGTACAAGACGAAAGAACGGCAACATGTCCTGCTTACGAATCGGCTTATTATTAACTGAAATGTTTAGCCATTTCTTATCATCACAAATTGTAAGCAAATCACGATTGTGAATCTTCGGAGCATACCACTTCTGTATGGACAGTTGCAAATAATTCTCTATATTACTTCCCCATACAGACACAAAGTTTCGTTTTGCATCATCAGATATCCCCACCTCATGGGGTACAATATCATCAAGCAACTTTTCACTGTCAATGTAGGGAATTATTATAGATGTTCCTGTTTCATTATTCTTAAACGCTTTTAACCCAAATACATTAAGTACAGCATCTATAAATTCCTGATCAGTAATTGGCAAAAAATCTTCTCCCTCTCTTATTCCCCACCATGCCTTTCCTACCGATCTTGAATTCAATTTATGCAAAAAAGTTGCATGTGAACCATCCGAATTCTTTTTTGACTCATCTTCCACCAAAGTAATGATAAGTCGAGACTCATACTCCTCCTCAATCCTTACTCTTGAATAAAAAACTACAATTCCTATACCAACACGATAGTAAACACTTTTTCCAAATCCCCAATTTCCGCCTGCTCCGGAAATAGTCTGTTTCTTTCCTGTATCAAAGATTAATTTAAAAAAATTACCATGGTCATCATCGATAATATCAGCTTTACGAATATGACCGGTCAATCCACAGGTCTTACTATCTCTAATCTCCAAAAACTCAGCGGTAGCAGAAGGACAAAATGTATTCAATGTTGGTTCTAAGCCTGTCATAAAAGAATTGAATTCCTTCGGCGCAAAAAATCCTGTCGAAAAATTCACCTTAAAGCTTTCGCCCGGTTCCTGAAGTGAGGCATCGGAACTATTTTGGACTGCTTCTCTAACAAGCAAATCCAGTTCCGGCACAAAATCATTCTGAAGTGATTTTAGCGTAACACTTCCATATGATACTCCATGATCTAATTCAAGAACTTTATAGTCCAACATTGTTCTTTCCTCCGTTTCGTTGGTTATTCAGGAATTCTCACCGTAACAGAACATGCATGAGTACCTCCCGTCGGTTCTCCTGCAATGATAATACTGAAGCCAATAATATCTTCTTTTACATTCAGTTTTGTTTTTCTTCCTGCTTTTGTCTCTTTACCTAAATCTTTATCTATCCTATACAAAAGCAATAAAGGAGTATCTTCCATTCCCAACCCGCCCCTGTTTGAAATAATGTGTTTCTTGCTTTTTGCGGTTTCTTTGTACAATTTCAACTGCTCAGCATCCAGTTCACTAAGCTTAATATCACACAATGCATCTAATCCTGAACGTAAAGAACCAATATCAATATATTCCGGCTTAGTTTTTTTCGAACGCTCTATTTTACCAACAGCACTATTTCCGACTTGCCAAACCGAGGCAGCATTCTTATCTCCGACTATGGCAACATTCCAGCGAAGAAATTTTCCTTCCGAATTCATCAGCTTCATCCATTCCAAAAATACCGGAATGTCCGAAGACAATGACGAACTGTCATAGATGTGATACTGATTTGCATTAAAAAAACTCTGCTGCAACGCAGAGAAGGCTATGCCCCGCCACACAAATGCGGATGCACTTGTCTCAGATGGAGTTGCCTCTTCGAAAGATTTTAACATTGTCTCCACAACATCTATGTTGTGTGTTAAATATTCATCATCTTCAAACTTAGTCGTTTCATAACTGTCACCGCTGAAATCATAATCACATTCTACAGCATTCTGCGCTTTGTTTTTCGATGTCAATAAAAATCTTGCAATCGTTGCAGATGTTGTAATTTTAGGACCAAACTGTGCAGGAGTTCTACCCTTTAGCATAAAGTCTTCGAATTCGTCTTTCAACTTTTCATCTATTTTTTCAAGAAGTTCAAATTTTTTCTGGACACTGACAGGCATCCAAATTCTTTGCAACAACTCATATCCTCTTCGATACCCAAACCATCTCGCCATCTGCATCAAAGTATCTGCAAGGTTTGAATTACGCCCAAAATATGTGCAAACCAGCCCTTCAATAGTCAATCCTCTTGCCAACGTGTTCCCGCCCATAATAATGAATACCGGAGCATTTCCCATCCGAATAAGCTGTTCTTCATTGGGATATACAATTCTGAGAAATGTCCCTTCCTCTGCAACACGGTTTGCTTTGCAATTATCCACACAAAGATGAATCGCATCCTCTGTGTATTCTGTTGCCTTATCCTCACCCATTTGAATATTTACAACGTTTGAAATAAGTGAATCAATATCATCAACAATTTCTTCAAATGCAGGAAATTCTCCGTTTACATAATCGATTGCACCATAATCCGGATAACATTCTTTCAGTTTCTCGGCCGTTAATTTATCTTTTTCCTCTTCGTAAACAGTTTTGCAAAGTTTGATAATTGAGCCTGTTTTCTTTTCACGCAGAAACCAGGCTTTAAGAACTTCATATTCTTCAAAATGTCCATTTTGAATAGCAGTGGTATGAATTAACATGCTAATAGGTTTTTTATGACCTTGCCTACGTAAAACTGCTGCTGCACATAAAAACCAACAAATCGACTTTTTAAATTCCGTCGGTATTGTAAATGCACTGCCTGAATGCAAACTTTTTAATTCTGACAACTCCGTTACCGGAATATCACGAATAATATCCAACCCAGGATATTGTTCATCCTCTGCACTTCCGAAAATCACCTTCGCACCAAAATACTCATTTGATTCAGGAAGACTGCAAATGAAATCCTTTGGGTATAACGATGATTCGTATGCTTCATTTAATACATTTGCATAAGGAGTAGCTGTAAAACTGATATAGTTCATTGCTTGAAAGGGAGCTGTAGACTTCGTTCCGTCAGCATTTTTTCCGTTTACCAAATCAATAATCAATTGATTCACAGCTGTTCTCTCAATTAATTCCTCGTCCGCCTCATCAATGTTCATTTTTCTTGTATTTACACTAGCCTGGTCAGCCTCATCATCAATGACAAGAATACGAAGTCTGGCAGCTTTGGCAGGATTTGCATGAAGCCAAGTAATCAAATTCCTCAGCCTGGTAGAATTTTTCAAACATACAGTAACGTATCTATGCATCCACTGCCCGCTGGTTTGTCCTGTTTGAAACATATTTAAACTAAGATTGTCCGAAATGTACTTGTCTTTTGTATTAATGTCAATTAAATAATCCGGATTCCCCGTTTTATCAAGAACATGCCAACTAACACCACCGCTTGCCAACAAATCCTTCATAAATCTATCTCTTGTTTGCTTTCGAAGATTATCAATTGTTCCTGATAAAATAATAATAAAATTCCAATCATAGTGCGCAGCCATCGATGCTAAACCAATCATATTGGCTGTTTTACCCGACTGTACGCTACCCATAACAAGGCCTTTTCTGGGACCTGTAATTCGGGTATCTCTGAGCATATGATTTAAAATCCAATGTGTATTCTTTTCAATTTGAGCTACAGCTGCATCACTTATTCTGCGTTTGCCATCAATTTGTCCCAGCAAATATTTTTTATACCGAACCCAAGGCGAACCCGTATCTGTGGGAATAGGAAGTGTATTACTCGTACCCACAGCAATTCCATATGGATCAGAGATCATACTGTAACTTTTACGTACTTCATCAACATAAGACGGCCATTCTTCGTATTCCATATCTCCCGGGATAATAAGTTCCTCATCACGTAATTCGCAAAAAACACTTTCAGCTTTGTCGTAAGTGGTACAAAGAACTTTTACATCTTCCCACGAATACCCTTCAGATATTTTCTCAGAAATCCACTTTTTTGATTCTATATATTCTTCAGATGCGTAATTACTCATATCTTTGCCTCCCATGCTCTCTGAATAATGTCTGCACACTCAGATGTATTTTTCTTTATATCTTTCCCCCAAAATCTAAGCACAATCCATCCATCAGCTTTCAATACCGCCGTCACCTCTGCATCACGCTGCATATTACGCTCTATTTTAGGAATCCAAAAATCTCTTCTACTCTTGATATCATCTTTTCGGTGTTCCCAGTCGTATCCATGCCAGAACTCACTATCACAAAAGACTGCTATCTTTTTCCCAATAAAAACTATATCCGGTTTTCCTATGATCGTCTTCACATTTTTTCTATAGCGAAGTCCTCTTTTCCAAAGTTCTGCTCTCAGCAACTTCTCTATATCAGAATCTTTTGACTTAACTGCCTGCATATTCTTGTGTCTTTGTTCCGGTGTATGTTTATCCATGTTAATCACCTAATTTCATCTTCACATATTTTCCTGTCTTAATTCGTTCATCCTTCGGTCTTTCAACATCATCAGGGATCGACCAATATGCTCCCATCTTAAACGCTCCGGGAATTCTTCCTTCAGCACACAGTATTCGTATTCTTCTTGATGAAATCCCCCATTTTTCTGCAGTTTGACTAATCGATAAATATCCCATGATTATTTCCTCATTCTGAAAAGCGACAAAACACTACGAAATATATTATAATCCCAAGTCGGAACAAAATCAACAATAACTCTGCCAAACTCACAAAAATCTGCCCTTAATAAAATGCTTTTCTTGTTAATTTTAACTAATTATTTTTTACCGTTTTCTATCCTCCCTGCACATCTCATAATACTTACATATCACACAAAAGCATCTGCACTGCTTCCACTTCTTCCGGAAACTTTTCCTAAGCCAATAAATCAATCTTTCCACCTCAATTCTCTTCTCCACCTTCCAGTTGCGCATCAACAAAACGAATACCGTTTCATCCCTGCCTGCGATTGCTCCAGCGAAGCAAAGATATCATCCAGTCGTCTCATTGCCTGTTTCTTATCCCTACGCTCTGCAGCTTTATAATATTTCTTCTGCTGCTTTGTGCTCTTTGGCAACTTTCTGTAGTCATCCATGATGATAACTTTTGCTCTGTCATGCGCGGTAATATATTCCACCAGTTTCTCCATTGACTCCGTTGCTTTTACATCAGACTGTCTATGGAAGTCTCCGTGAATTGCTTCGTTAAAATTCATTTCAGCGGAATATGTATTGCGATGATACAGTAAGTACTCACCCAACTCTTTCTTCAAGAACACCTTCCAAAATCCAACTTCGGTCTGAATGTATAATGTGTCAGATGGCTTGTGATAGTTAAACGTCATATTTCTTTTTCTTGACCAGGTTGCGAATGCTCCCTTGTGCACGTTCACATCGCCGCGCAAACCGGCACAGTATTTGCATGCGTGATAATGCTTATGCTCTGCAACTTCTACACTCATCTCCTTGCGATTATCCGGTTTAATTCTACGCGCATAAACACAACCGCATCTGTGATAAATCTTATTCTTTTTGTCACACTTCTTACTTGCTACTACCAACATCCCATTTCCTCCATTTCTGTGATTTATAGTGTCCAAAATGAGTAGGATTTTCCCTTACCCACTTAAATACTACAAAATTGTCTGTCCATTAAAACTCCCTCAACTTTCGAAACTATGTTCTAAAAAAGCCTAAACAAGGGGAAATCACATCCCTTCCCATAACCACAATGCAAAAAACGGGCGAAACCACAATCACCTCAGACCACAGCCTCGCCCATTCATCCAAATCCCCTTATCTCACATTTTTACTTTTCTTCTTATTTCCCTTGCCAGCAGTTCCGCTCTGCTCACGAACCTCAATTTTCTTCTCTTTCAGCTTTTCCCTCACAGACATTTTCTGCCGTTTTTCCTCCAGGTATTTCTCCACACTGGGCAGATATTCCTCCAGTGTACCGATCTTGTACTTGCTGATGGGATTGATATCAACTCGTATTCCGCCAATGGAAAACTTATCTTCGTGAAGAAGATTAAACATATCATCTTCTCTTTCGTCGCCATTGTACTCTACCACCACATCCAAATCGGATTGCTTTTTCTCCAAACCTCGGCACCGGCTACCGGACAATACTACACCCCGGATGGATGCATCAAAATCATTTTCCATCAACTTAGCGTTAATGTATTCTGCCACAATTTTTTCAATCTCCGTAGCACTAAGTCCATTAATCGAGCGAAAACATTCTTCCGTCTTTGCTTTAAACTCCATGACTACCCTACTCTCATAAACCGCAGAACCGATTCGATTTGCTTCCTCCACTTCCATAGCAACTTCATCAAAGTCCAATGGAATCAATTCGTCCTCCAGCGTAATATTTCCTTTGGCACCGTTTGTATCCAGATTCTGTTTTAGGTCATCTACGATATCCTGCAACGCCTCCCTGATACCAATATCAGGATTATCATATACACCACCATCGATTTCCCTGTACTGCTGATCCATGACGGAGTAATCATATCCTTCGTCGCATTCCTGAATGCTGATGATTCTATCTGCAATCTGAAACACAAGCTCTTTTTCTTCTTCCTGTCGCATCGCGTCCTCCTTTTTCTTTAAAAACAAGTCATTTTCTATATATTTCGCTCATTTCAAAACAAACTGGCAAGCAGTGCATAGGTATATACCTTATGCATTTTCGCTTGTTGTGGCACATCCCCAATCCCCTCGAACTGCCAACTTTGTTGTCAGGCTACGCATTCACTTTGTGAACACTAAATACTATCGCAATCGCAGAAAATAAGAAAAGCGGGCAACTACCGGATTGTAACTTTTCCGATAATTGCCCTAATGTTACCTTGCCTCTCTTTGCTTTTTTCGCTCTTGCTCCTTCTCCTGCGCTCTAAGAAAAGCATCTATGTTATGCTTAGCAGTTACATAGTCCTTGCATATCCTTCCCACTACCGAGTGAATTCGGGACTTGCACCTTTTGGAAACGTGCGCCGCTAGGCGCACATAAAAAAGAAATGGAACTGATTTATTTCAGACCATTTCTTTTTTATATCTTAAATATCAATACAATATCTTTAAACTTCTTCAAAACTCTTATTTCAAGCGGAACACTAAAGCATTCTCATCCAACGTATCATTAAGAGTTCCTTCATGATATTTATAATTCATAAAACATACTATTCTTCCGTCATAGCCCTTGGGAACACGGCAAGCTGTTATATATTTAAATATTTTTCCAGAACTCACCCCTTCAGCACTCCATTCACCATCAGTCACTTTCAGACATTCCGTATACTCTTCTCCTAAATAACTAATGGTAAATACGTCCTCTCCCGCTGTATTCACTCGTGCCCCTTCGCTCATTTCTTCAAAAGCTGCCGTGTAATAATCGGCATGCCTAATGCCAACTCCTCTACCATATTTTTGTGAATTTTCATCAAAATACCAAATAGATATTTTAAGAATACGCCACTCATATCCATCCAGAGTATCATAGTCCTCATAGCTATCCGCAACCTGATAATCCGTTATAGTAAACTTACCAACCGACTCCTTAGTCTCATCCAAAACACAAGCCGTTACATAGTCATACTCTGCTCCTACTGTCACATCCATGACTGATACTCCATGCTCCACAAAACTCGGTGTCAAAGGTTCTCCTTCTGTTTCGCCACACACGCTACAAGTCTTTGCTTCCCAATAAGTTGCCTCTTTCCATGTATGCTCTAGTGCCTCTCCTTCTGTTTCTCCGCACACACTACAATGTTTCGGCTCTGCACAGGTTGCCTCTATCCATGTATGCTCTAACGATTCTCCTTCGGTTTCTCCGCACACACTACAATGTTTCGGTTCTGCACAGGTTGCTTCTTCCCATGTGTGTCCCAACACTTCTCCTTCCGTTTTTCCGCATTCGCTACAGGTCTTTGGTACTGTACAGGTTGCTTCTTCCCATGTATGCTCGTGACCGCATCCCGTCAACATTACAAAGACGACCAACGTCCATACTCCACATAACCATTTCTGCATTTCCCTTTTCATTTCACATTCTCCTCCTTTGTTATTTATGTTTGTCCGTCATATGATGTACAAACATAATAATTGTACATCATTTGTTGTACACTTGTCAACGAGGTGATGCAATGGGTTACTATCCACGACTTAGAGATTTAAGAGAAGATAAAGACTTATCTATCAGAGAACTTGCTGATTTACTTCATATGCACCGAACCACCTATTATAATTATGAAACGGGCAAAAGAGAACTTCCTTTTGAATTAGCACTTACTCTGGCAAAATTTTATGATGTGTCTTTAGATTATATTGGTGGTTTAACAAATAACACAACTCCACCACACAAAAGATAAAATGCGACAAAAGGCTTCATTCCTTCTGTCGCATTTTTATTTTGCGTGTTCTCTTTATTTGGTGTCAATCTGGTGTCAAAAACCTATACCCAACACCTCAAACCCTTGATTTTACTG
>CAYTRJ010000080.1:0-8855 GCA_964440185.1 uncultured Faecalimonas sp.
TTGCTCTGAGTGATATAATACCATTTCCATCTGTTTTGTTATTTCCACCTTGATTGTCCTTTCTTCACACTCAAAAAGCGTATAGTTTTTAACGATTTTCAATCAAATCCGCTTCCATGTATTCACATTCTTCACCATTTAATGTTGTTATAACATGAAGTGATATTTTAAGTTTTTGATCATACTTCTTTTATACTATCTGAAAATTCCTGCATTGTAAAAACATTTCCTTTCTCATCTAGTATATCATTCTATGCAAAAAAAGTACAGAACAAATCGAATGTTTGTTCTGTACTTTTCTTTTCATAATATGATCCAATTACTCACAAAACTCTACAGAGAGAAAATACATATAATCATTTTCCGTTGCAGATATCTCTTTTCCTGCATCCTCTATGGATACGTTACGTAAGCTATCTTTTCCATAAAGTAATGCCAGAATCCCCTGTGCTTCTCCGTTAAAAATTTTCGTGCGTTCTACTAATTCTGTTGCAGAATAAAGTCCCCATGCTTTGTTCTCCAAATTTTCTAAAATATCAAATGATGTAGAAATTTTCACACTCTCTTGCGCAAGTATTAGGTCAACCGTATGCTCTTGATTATCTACAAGCACCACAATCATACCTTCATGAGGAACATCTTCCAAAGACATCTCCGCCACTTTTTCTTTCTTCAAAAGAACTCCATGCTCATAAGCTGACAATTCCACTGCTAATTTCTGTATCTTATCCTCTACCGAATAATGATATAAAAATGCTTGCTCCGTTCCGGCTAGCATTTCAGCAGTGCCACGTTCCGTACTCTCTTCGGATAGCGCTTCTATGTAATTTATTTCTGCTTTCTTTTTGATACAGAAAGCCAAAAGCACACCAATTAAAACCACACAAATACCTGTTAGTAGTACAATCACTGATTTTAATTTTCTTTTCATGTATTTTCCATCTTTTATAATCTGAATTAGATTTTCTTCAGATGCTTCTAAAATCTTTTCTTCTTCCAAGTCTTCACCTGTCAAAAACTCATTTAAAGAAATCCCCAATATATTGCACAAATCCATATATATTGAAACGTCTGGAAGACAGACTCCTCGTTCCCACTTGGAAACTGATTTATCGCTCATTCCCAACTTATCTGCAACTTGCACCTGTGTAAGCCCCAGAGCTTTTCTTTTTCCAGCAATATATTTTCCAATTTTCACAAGATCCATATGTTTCCCTCCTAAGTTGTCGTTTTTTTCATCCTTAACATACCATTTTCCTGGAAATTGAAACACCTCTCACTGGTAGAATTGCTATTTCTTCATCAAATGTCGTTTTTCTATCCAAGATGTTCTAATAAAATTTTCACACCTAAAATAATAAGAATGATTCCGCCTGCGATTTCTGCTTTCTTTTCGAAGCGATCTCCAAAGATACTTCCCACTTTGACTCCAACTGCAGATAGCACAAATGTTGTAATTCCAATCAATGTAATTGCTACCCAGATATCAACATTTCCTGCCATTGCAAGAGATACACCAACTGCTAATGCATCAATGGATGTCGCAACTGCCATGGTAAACATCGTCTTACAGGAAAGGTCTGCATTACATTCTTCACACGCTTCTTCTTTACTAAATGCCTCTTTTAGCATATTCACTCCAATTATTACAAGCAGACCAAATGCAATCCAATGGTCTAACGATTCAATTGTTTTTGCAAATAAACTTCCCAAGAAAAATCCAATCAATGGCATCAATGCCTGAAATCCACCAAACCATGCTCCGCAGATTATCATCCCTTTCCCATTTGCCTTCTTCATACCAAGCCCTTTGCAAATGGATACTGCAAAAGCATCCATACTAAGTCCAATTCCTAATATTAATAATTCTATAAATCCCATTTTCAATCTTCTCTTTTCTAAAATTGTATTTTCATAATTTCTGAATGACATGTCGTTTGAAATTGTGGACATTTCTGACAGTCTGAAATATGTGGTGCATCATTACGTGCTACTATTTCAAATCCCAATTTTTTATAAAATTCTGGAATTTTTGCTGTAAGCCATACCTCTTTCGCTTGCATACTTTTTGCTTCATCCAATACCATCTGCACTAGATATTTTCCATAATGATTTCCTCTATATATTTCTTGTACAGCCACACACCGTACAATAAATAATTCATTTTCGTGTACCAGTCCACTTGCTCCAATCAATTCTCCTGTGTCCTTATCCAATAATTCAAAGCAGCATACAAGACCAGAAGGAGCTGGATCTTCTGGATGAATTTCTAAGCCAGCAGTTACAAATAATGGAACTAATTTTTTATAATCCATTGTTTTATGAACGATTATCCGATTCATTTACTCAATCACCTCCAAATAACTGCTGATACAATATAAAGTCTGTCCATTATATACAACTCTTGACCAGCCTTCATTCGATACTCCCGTACGTTCTGCAATTTCACCATTTTTCAATGCTACAATTACTTCGGATGGAGCTTCTACACTTGGCCGGTTCCGCAAATTTGTCAATTCTTTCGCTGTTACCTTTTCTGAAACAGATACAAACTGTGTCTTAAATCCACTGCTTTCTTCTTGCTTTGGTGTTGTATAACTTGTATCTGTTGTGATATAGCTGCTCACACAATATACTTTTTGCCCATTGTATATAATTCTCGACCAGCCATTATTTCCAATTCCGGTTCTTGTAGCAATCTCACCATTTTTTAGGCTTGCCACCACGTTACTATTATCAGCTTGATTCATGCTGCTTCGAAGATTTACCGAATCCTTTGCCGTTATTTGCTGCTCTACTTCTTCGAATTTCACACCAGCTTCCAAATTAATCCCTACCTCATCTGCACTTCCTTCTTCACGTGCACTTGTAATCTGACTGTATCCAAAATATGCTACATTCAAGTCTACTGATCCTTTGATTCCATTTATCGTCCCTCGATTTGTGTACTGCCACATAGCACATTCTTTACTATAATCAGGCTTTTGTACATCCGGCCATGTCACCTTACTATATTGCGCTACCCAGGTACGATATCCTAACGCAAGTGAATCCGCATCCCAAAGTGCGTTTCCTTCTAATTCACTCTTGGCTGCATAAAACATTCCCACATATCCTTGTTCTTCGATTGTTTCCAAAAAACTGTTTGCACAGACTGTTCTTTCTGAAATTGTCATATCATGTTGACGGCTAGACGTATTTTGAAATCCTTCACAATTATATGCAACCGGATATGTAATTGCATAGCCTGCTAATAATTTAGCAGTCCATTCTGCTTCTTCTTTTGCTTCTGCTTCATTGATTGCTGTCGAAAAGAAATATGCTCCTGCTTTAATTCCATATTTTGTTGCTTCTTGCAAATTATATTTGGCGCAAGCATCTTCTTTGATCACACCATTTTTCATGCCACGATATCCAACACGTACCATAACAAAATCCACACCTGCATCTGCTACCTTTTTCCAATCAATATTCCCTTGAAATTCCGATACATCAATACCAAGTGTAATATCATTTGTCTCGTAAGCAGACTCTTTCAAATTTGCCACTGGAACTTCCGTTCCTTCTTCTGTTTCTATATTGGCTTGCGGATCTTCTTCTACATCAACAGTTTCCTGCATAAATTCTTTTTCTTTGGAAGAATCTTTTTTCCCATCTAAGAAAAACAATGTTACAATTCCACCCAAAATAACCACAACAGACACTACTATAGCTATGATTACTTTTTTATCTAACTTTTTCTTGTAAACATTTTGTTCCATTTAAAAGTTCCCCCTTCTTTTTATATTCTCGTTGAAATGCAAAATAAAATGCAATACCTTTACAAATACTTGAAATCGTAAGTGCCCACCAAACACCATTTAGCCCTAATACAGTTCCACTCAATAAATAAGCAAGCGGAATTCTCATTCCAGTTAAAAGAATACTAAGTAATCCACATATTTTTGTATTTCCTAGTCCTGAAATTGCTCCTACTGACATTAGTTCCACGCACATAAAAGCTTCTCCTACACCAATGATCATAAGATAGTCTACTGATAAGCGAATCACATCTGCTTCATGGAAGAAAATTGCTGAGATTGGTTTTGGTACGATAAAGAAGATAAGTGCTACAATAGCTCCCCATGCTCCAACAGCTAACATGGATATCGAATATCCTTTTTTCACACGTTCCATATTGCGTGCTCCATAATTCTGTGCAGCAAATGCATTCATTGCTGTACTGAAACCATCTGCTGTGTTCCATGATATGGATTCAATCTGCCCGCCAACACGTTGGATTGCAATAGCATCATCTCCAAAACTTCCAACAAGTCTGGAAAGTACCATAGAAATCATACAGTATACAGAGGTCTGTAATGCAATTGGCCATCCTGTCATTCCTACTTTCTTCCAATACGAATATTCTGGAACTGCTAATATCTTGCTTCCAGCTAAAATTCCATTTTTACATTCCATGACTAGCACAGTCATAACAACCACTTGCGCAATAACGGTTGCTAATGCCGCTCCAGCTGCTTCCATTCTTGGAAAAGGTCCAATTCCTAAAATCAACATTGGATCCAAAAGCATGTTCATAACCAAACCAAAAAAATTTGCCTTCAGTGGTGTCTTAGAATCTCCTTGTGCAGTATATATTCCTGTTAGGATTTGACTAATGTAAGAAAAAATGACCAATCCGCATGCTATTTTTAAATATGCTTTGGCTGAATGTATCGCCACCTCATCTGTTAATCCAAAGAAAGAAACAAGAGGATTCGTAAAGCAAAGACATATTACTCCAAAAAGGATACCAAATAAAATTCCCATCTGTAGTGCTACTATCCCATATTTTTTTGCTTCTTCACGTTTTCCCTCTCCCAAAGCTTGTGCTACATAGACTTGTCCTCCTACTTTCGCCAGCGTCGACAATCCTTGCGATAGCCACACATACATGCCTCCAACACCTACACCAGCAACCGCTTTGGCTCCAAGCATGCCGACCCACGCCATATCTGTAATATTATATGCCGTTGCCAAAAAAGCAGATGCCATAATTGGAAGCGCTAATTCTGCCAGCACTTTCAAAATTGGACCCTCTGTTAAATTCCCTCGTACTTTTGCCATTTCTTTTCTCCTCGTAAGTTGAAAGGGAGATTGTCTGTGTACAATCTCCCTCTTTATTTTTTGAAATCAGATTACTCGGCTTCTTCCTGTTCCCTTTGTAAATAGCTTTCCATAAGTTCCCAGATTTCTTCTCTTCCTTGCTTCGTTTCTGCAGAGAAAGGAATAACCACTGTTCCCGGAATCAAATCTAGTCCTTCTTTTATCATCTTTACATGTTTTTGAATTTGACTACGTTTTAGTTTATCTAATTTCGTTGCAATAATAATTGGGTGATATCCTTGTGACACAATCCATTCATACATCATTTTATCATTTGCTGATGGCTCATGGCGAATATCAATCAATAAAAATACTGCTTTCAATTGTTTTGAAGTATTTAAATAACGTTCAATTAGTTTTCCCCATTGGGCTTTTTCTTTTTCCGATACTCTTGCATATCCATATCCAGGTAAATCCACCAAGTACATTTCTTGGTTAATGTTATAGAAATTAATGGTTTGTGTTTTTCCTGGTGTTGCGGAAGTTCTTGCTAATGATTTACGATTCATCAATGCGTTGATCATAGATGATTTTCCTACATTTGACTTCCCTGCAAACGCAATTTCTACTTTATCAGTATCTGGTAATTTACTTGTAATTCCACATACGATTTCTAACTCTACACTTTTAATTTTCATGTTTTAATCCTCATGTACCAGTGCATGTGTCAACACTTCTGTCATGTGACTCACTGGTATAATTTCTAATCCTTTTGTTATCTCTGCTGCAATTTCTTCCACATCACGCATATTTTTTTCAGGTACTAACACAGTCTTCACTCCAGCACTTTTTGCTGCAAGCAGTTTTTCTTTTAAGCCACCAATTGGAAGCACTCTTCCGCGAAGCGTGATCTCTCCCGTCATCGCCACATCTGCACGTACTTTTTTCTCTGTGATCGCAGACAGAATTGCTGTAGCCATTGTGATTCCTGCCGATGGACCATCTTTTGGAACTGCACCTTCAGGAATGTGAATATGTACATCATGTTTTTCGAAGAAATCTTCAGGAATCGCATATTCCTTCCCGCAAGAACGAATGTAACTGATTCCTGTTCTTGCTGATTCTTTCATAACATCTCCAAGCTGACCTGTCAATAGGATTTCGCCTTTTCCTGGCATAATATTGGTTTCAATTTCTAAAGTATCTCCACCTGCACTTGTCCACGCAAGTCCACGTACGATACCAACTTCATCTTTATCATTGATCATCTGGAATGTAAATTTTTCTTTTCCTAAATACTTTTCTACTGTACGTTCTTTTACTTGGATTTTTTCTTTTCCTTCTTCCAAAATTTCTCTTGCAGCTTTTCTGCAAATTTCACCAATCGTACGTTCTAACTGACGTACACCTGCTTCTTTCGTATATCCTCGTACAATTTTCCAAAGTGCAACTTTTCCGATTTTCACCTGCTCTTCTGTTAATCCGTGACGTTTTAACTGCTTTGGAACAAGGTGTTTTGTTGCAATATGCATTTTTTCATTTTCTGTGTAGCTGCTTACTTCAATTACTTCCATACGGTCAAGAAGTGGTCTTGGAATTGTTTGAAGTGAATTTGCTGTTGTTACAAATAATACCTCTGATAAATCAAGTGGTACTTCCAAATAATGATCGCGGAATTTTACATTCTGTTCCCCGTCAAGGACTTCTAATAGTGCGGAGAATGTATCGCCTTTGTAATCATTACTTACTTTGTCTATTTCATCTAACAGCAGTAATGGATTTTTTACACCTGTTTGACGTAGTGCATTTGCAATACGTCCTGGCATGGCTCCCACATATGTTTTTCGGTGTCCACGGATTTCTGCTTCATCTCGCACCCCGCCCAACGAAATTCTTGCATACGGTTTTTCTAAGGCTTTTGCCAAAGAACGTGCAATTGAAGTTTTTCCTGTTCCAGGTGGTCCAACAAGGCATAAAATCGGACTTTCTCCCTTTTGTGTCAAAATACGTACTGCCAAGAATTCCAGAATTCTCTCTTTTACCTTTTCTAACCCAAAATGTTCTTCATCTAATAATTGTTTTGCCTTCTGTAAATCAATACGGTCTTCTACCATTTTATCCCATGGCATTTCCAGCATCGTCTCAATATATGTACGTGTCACACTATTTTCAGCAGAATTTTGCATAGCACTTTTAAAACGATTGATTTCTTTCATCAACTTTTCTTTTACTTCTTCTGATGCTGATAATTTTTCTGTCGCTTCTTGAAACTCTTCCGCATCAGATAATACATTATCTTCTCCTAATTCTTCACGAATTACTTTCATTTGCTCACGTAAAATATATTCCTTCTGATGCTGATCCATCTTTTCTTTCACTTTTGACTGAATACTTTCTTTCAAATCAAGAACCGCCATCTCATTTGCTATTTTGTACGATAGTGTTTGGTATCTTTCGTACAAATCATCTTGTTCCAAAATATCTTGTACACTCTTGTAATCCATTGGAACATTTGCCGCAACTTTATTGACTAAACTTTTGAAAGATGATGCTTCTGAAATTTGAGTCACAATATCTTTCGATACTTTTCCACTTTTTACAGTATATTCAAAGAAGATTTCCTGAAGCAGTTTTGCTTCTGGATATTCATTCAATTTTTCTGGTTCATAATCATTGTAATCATTTAAAATTTCAATTTCTGCCTGAAGATAAGGATCACTTTGTGTAACGTGCAATAATCTTGCGCGCTCTTCTCCTGTGATCAAGACACGATAAATGTTCTTTGACATTTTTGCAACTTGTTTGATCGTTGCAATTGTTCCTACTTCATACACATCTTTTTCTTCTGGTTGTTCTATATTCAAATCTCGTTGTGCAACGAGAAACACTTTCTGTCCTTCATTTTGCATTGCTTGCTGTATCGCTTCCACAGAACGTTTTCGACTTACATCAAAATGAATCACCATCTCTGGTAAAATCGTAAGCCCTCTTAGAGCGACCATCGGCATACTCATTTTCTGTTCTTCCATTTATTTTCTCCTGTCTCAAAAAACGGGTACGTTATCGGTACCCGTTCTATTTCACATGTTATGCATTATAAATTGGATCTGCATTTCCTAGCACTGCATCTTTTGTAATCAAGCATGTTTTAATACTTTCATCGGATGGAACATGATACATTGTGTCCATCATTACATTTTCCATAATTGCACGAAGACCTCTTGCTCCTGTTTTTCTTGCAAGTGAAGTATCTGCAATCTGTTCTAATGCTTCTTGTTCGAATGTTAATTCTACGCCATCTAATTCTAAAAGTTTTTGATATTGTTTTACAATTGCACTCTTTGGTTCTGTCAAAATACGAATCAACGCATCACGATTTAACATTTCCAAAGAAACTGTGATTGGCACACGACCTACTAATTCTGGGATAATTCCAAATTTTACTAAATCCTGTGGTAAAATTTGCTTTAACAATTTGTCCACATTGTCTTCATGTTTATCCGCTACTTGTGAGTTGAATCCCATCGATTTTTTATCAATACGTGTTTCAATAATCTTGTCAATTCCTTCAAATGCGCCACCACAAATAAATAAAATATTTGTTGTATCAATTTGTATTAATTCCTGATGTGGATGTTTTCTTCCACCTTGTGGCGGTACGGATGCAACAGTTCCTTCAATAATTTTTAGAAGTGCTTGCTGTACACCTTCTCCAGATACATCGCGTGTAATAGAAGGATTTTCTGATTTTCTTGTAATCTTATCAATTT
>CAYTRJ010000081.1:0-8614 GCA_964440185.1 uncultured Faecalimonas sp.
TACAGCGGAAGCACCCGACTCGGTACTTATGCAACGAGCAATGCACTGAAAGAGTCGGGCTCGGTCGGTTGCTACGACATGACGACCGAGGCGGCGGTCGCAAAGCTGTACTACCTGTTCAGCTGCGGCTACCCGAAGGATATGATCAAAAGCCTGATGACGCAAAACCTCAGGGGCGAGATCAGTATCTAAAGCCTGTTTGTTCCCTTATAACTCACTTTTATAATAAGACAAATATATTTAACATATAACCATTTAAAAGCTTAGGGGGTCTGTCGCATTAACGCTCATTTCCCGTTAATGCGACAGCCCCCTAAAATTTACTAATACATCTATAATGGGGCTATGTTTCTTCGCCTTTGTTAGCTGCAAACTCATCTTCTTTCAAAAGGAATACCATAAGTGCAGCCACAACTGACAATACTACCATAAGTTTATATGAGGAAACATATGTCCCGCTTTCTTCAAGATTGTTCGCCATAATTGTAAAAATCGTGGAACGAATCAATCCTGTAATAAGTGTCGCAAACGCATATACCTGTACGAACATCTTTCTTCCGAAAATGCTGGCACATAACGACGGCATAAGGTTAACATATCCTCCGATTCCGCCTGCTATCAGCAAAACTGCCGGATAAACCAAAATTTCCGCTGTAGGTATAAGTACCAGACATAATGCACCCAGTCCAAAGCAAAGGCCTAACCAGAACGTCGCCATTTTGGTTCCGATCTTCATATCGAGCCATCCGAACAAATAACTCATAGCCATAGCAATGATACCGGCAACAAAGAATAAGAATACCGCTCTGTCATATTCAATTCCCTGCTGAGTTAATCCTGTTACCAGCTGAGATACCAATCCTGCACATACCATGCCCATTACACCGAACAGAATCGCATCAACCCAGAAATTTCTCTGTTTGAACATCCAACCTAAGTTCAAAGGTTCTTTTTGCTCAAACTTTTCACGGCTTTCTCTGATTTCTTCTTCCGTCATAGGAATATTATCCGGCGTAAGTCCCATCTGTTCCGGAACATCTCTGAAGAAGAAATGCGTTACTATACCAAATACTATGATTGCAATACCTACAGCAAACATACCGCCGACCATTCCTCCGGTCTTATCAAATATGAATATCCATAAATATACGCTGAGTGCCGAACCTACATTGGAACCCATAGTTGCCCATCCCAGAGCCAGCCCTTTTCTTGTAGGGAACCAGTTTGCAGCCAATGTCATACTTGTATTTGCTGTTATCATTTGAACACAGCATTGAATTACGACATAGCATACTGCCCACGAATTCGTTGTCATAGTTCTACCCCAAACGATTGCTGCGATACCCATGATAACTAAGCTTATCGTGCTCAGATTTCTTGGTCCTATCTTCTTGATAATAAAAATTGCTAAAATTCCATAAAACAAAGCAATCATTTGTCCTACCGTTACAAATTTGAGCAGTGCCGGTAAGTCCAGTCCTTTTTCCGCAAATCGAGGCAGAAGAATATTAAATCCATCTCCTACCAGAAAACCTGCTAAAAACAGTAATACAGCTATGTATACGATCATAAACCAACCCATTTTACCGAAATTACTGGATGTATTATGACTCTGATTTTTGCTATTACTCGTTGCCATTACAATTCTCCTTTCCAACTCTGAATTTTATCGGGTTCGGAACGAAAACCGAGTTCCCGTTCCGAACCTATGGCTGTTAATAAGATTTTAAATTAGCGAATAGGAATGTACTGCTTATTCCAAACATCGATGAGGCAATCGATAGGGAATGAACACAATCTCTCACATCCGTCTTTCGTTACAACTATCATATCTTCCAGACGAACGCCGTCTCTGCTTCCCGGTTCTCCGTACCAAGTTTCCAGTGCGATTACCATACCCTCTTTCAATTCAATCGGCGGAGTGTTAGGCATCTGCTTCTGAAGTGCCAACTGGATAAACGGACGGTCATGTAAGCTGAGGCCTACACCATGTCCTACTGCAAACGGTGTGCAGTCATTCCAGTTATAATTAGGTCCCCAATAGCTCGGATCATCCGGCCACTGTGCATAAATATCGTAAGATGTATTTCCTGCCTTAATTCCCTTGTAAGAATTTTCAAGAAGTTCGAGGCACTTACGATAGCTGTTGATCTGTTCCTCAGTCGGCTTGCCCATGCAGAATGTACGATACAGACAAGTCGTATAACCATGGAACTGGCTTCCTGCGATGTCAAGGAAGAACAAATCTCCCGGCAGAACCATTCTGTCTGTGCATGAAGTTGTAAGCGGGTTAGTCATAGGACCTGACGAAACTACAGGATCTTCAAAATGTTCACAGCCTTCTTCGTACAGAGCTTTTGCAACTATACCTGCAAGTTCAAATTCCTTCATGCCCGGTTTTGCTTCTTCTACAATACGTGCAAATGCCTTTGATACATTGTCACATGCCATCTTGATGAGTACCAGTTCTTCAGGTGTCTTGCAAACTCTTGCTTCATCCATAACGTGCTTTGCACTTACGCATTTGATACCATGCTTTGCAAATGCTTCGATGAATAATCCCTGCAATGTCGAACCATCGATACCTAATGTAATTTCCTTAGGGTTCATTCCGTATTCTTCAAGACGTGCAATAGTTGCGTTTACATAGTTATTTAAAACCGGATCATCACAATTTGTTGCCGATAATCTAGGTGCACCAAGACCTCCGATGATACCGTCAAGCCAAGGCATCTTATCTGTAAGCTGTTTTACCTGATAAGGGCCGCCAATCATCCATGCATTTGAGTCAGGTGTATTGGCAAGGAAACACATAGCAGTTTCAATCTTTCTGCAAGGTGTAGTGATGAAATAGTCGCAGATATATCTCTGTGCATCGCAGTCAAAAGTGATGATTGCATCAATGCCAAACTGTGTCATGCAGTCCTTTGTTCTCTGCAAACGTTCATTTCTGAGTTTTTCAAAATCCAATCTCTTTTCAAAACCTACCGCCATTTTTCCGTAATGCGGTTCATACATACTCTTCTGTCCCATTATTATATCCTCCTGTTAAAATATATTCAAATATCATTTTCGATGATATTTGCTGAATTTATTATCTTGTCTGTCCGCCATCAGGGTAAATCGTCTGACCAACGATGTTATTTGCCGCTTCAGAGCAAAGGAAAATGCAAGGTCCCACACAATCCTCCGCAACAGCTAACTTGTGCGTCGGAATATTTGCCAAATAACGCTTCAATCCTTCAGGATCTTCTTCCATATGCTTGCGAACCAATTCCGTAGGCGTCAAGCTAGGTCCGATACCGTTAATTCTTACACCGTAAGGAGCAAATTCCACGCCCATAACCTCGGTCAAATGATTCAATGCAGCCTTACTTGTAGGGTAAGCCCAGTTAAATGCTCCCGGAGGCGGACAAGTTGCACCTGTTACCGAAGAAACATTTACAATTCTGCCCCAGCCCAAATCTTTCATGCCTGTTGCAAATACTTTGCAGCAAGCCATT
Organism: uncultured Faecalimonas sp.; assembly: GCA_964440185.1. Classification (GTDB taxonomy): domain Bacteria; phylum Bacillota; class Clostridia; order Lachnospirales; family Lachnospiraceae; genus Faecalimonas. Next base: position 3,504 of record CAYTRJ010000081.1, read on the forward strand.
ACTCCGGTTACGTTTATGTCCATCGTTCTTGCAAATTCGTCTACAGGATAATCAATATCTCTGCATCCGAAGTTTACGCCATGGCTGTTGACCAGAATATCAACTGTACCGCCCATTGCGTTTGCTGCGTCCTCTGCCAATTTCTTTATGCTGTTTTCATCTGTAGCATCTACAGAAAACGCATATGCCTTTTTGCCTGTTGCTTCTGTAATTTTTTCAGCCGTTTCCTGACATTTTTCTAAATTTCTGCTTGCTACGGCTACTGTTGCACCCGCTGAAGCAAGTCCTTCCGCCATATAGCTGCCAAGTCCGCCCGCACCGCCTATAACAACGGCTCTGTGACCGCTTAAGTCAAATAACTTTGCAACATAATCCTTTTCCATCATTTTTCTTACTCTCCTGTTCTCCTATTTCTTAGGTGGGATACCTGCAATGACTAACATCTTTGCAATATCATTGCTCTTATTCATCAATTCACGATATTCATTAATTTCAAATCTTACAGAGTCTCCGGCTTTTAATGTAACCTCTCCCTCTTTATTGGTAACTGTCATTTCACCCTCAAGAATATAGTAGATAACATCAGCCATCATCTCACCGCCTTCACAGCCTCCTCCCGGTAAAAACTGTGATTGACCTAAAATCAATAAGTTATGGAATTTTTCAGGTTCCATTCCCTGAAGTTCCAGCGAAACCATATTAAAATGTTTCGGCGGTACTCCAACCTTTGCATCCTGCAGTTTTACAATTTTCATTTTTGTACTCCTTCCTGTAATTTTTTATTTCCTCAAAGCAAGAATTTCTCTTGTTACTGATGCCGTAGCGATTTCTCTGCCGCATTCTCTTGCGATTCTTGCTGCTCTTGCGACTAACATCTCATTAGTGGCAAGCTGCCCTTTCTGATAAAAGATATTGTCTTCAAGTCCTACTCGCACGCCGTCTGCTCCCATCGCAATTCCGGCAAGCAGCATAGGTACATGACATTTTCCTATACCGGTACAGCTCCATGTCGCATTTTCCGGTAGCATATTGCGTAAAAATGCCAAATTCTCTACTGTTCCGTCCATTCCGCCCGAAACACCCAGTACAAACTGGAAGTGAGGTCTGCCCTGAATATATCCCTTTTTGATGTAATGCTTTGCATTACCGATCATTCCTGCGTCAAAAATTTCCATTTCAGGTTTTATATTATTTCTTACTACACACTCTCCGAGGATTTCCAACAGATGAGGACTATTCTCGAATATAAAAGCATTGCCCCAGTTCATAGTTCCCACATCGTAAGAACACATTTCCGGCTGCAGCCTTTCCAAATGCAGCAATCTTTCTTCGTCGGTCGCCGGTCCGCCGGAAGTCGTAAGGTTAATTACCATATCTAAGTTTTCTTTTGCCAATGCTGCTTTTACGGCCGTTACAGTTTCTTCAAAAATATCCGCATTCATAGTACCGAGCTGTTTCTCATCTCTGACATGAATGTGGGCTACCGCTGCTCCCGCTTTAGCACAAGCAACCGCATCCGCTGCGATTTCATCGGCTGTAACGGGAAGTGCGGGATTGGCTTTTTTAGAAGTTCCGCCGCCGGTTAATGCTACCGAAATAATTAATTTGTTTTCCATTTACTTTTCTCCTTTGTTATATTTTTTCGTGCAGCTTCAAAAGTTGAATCAACATATGATCTCTGTACGCTGATATTTCTTCTATATTTCTGCCTATCTTTTCTTCTCTGTTTGCCATTTCTGCCTCGACACCGCTCTGTGCCGCATCAGCCCATCCTTCAGGCATTTCAGACCAAGTTGCAAGACTTCCGTTCATTGCGGAAGATGATGCTGCCGTAAGTTCTATCATTCCTTTTATTCCTTTTTGACCGCCTCCCAAATGAGCATTCAGTGTCTGTCCTAAAATTCCCCATCTCAGTCCCGGTCCGAAGGTCAATGCCTTGTCTGCATCTTCCACAGAACATACGCCTTTCATAATCATATCTACCAGTTCGCGATTTAACGCTGCCTGGAGTCTGTTTGCGATGAAACCCATACTTTCTTTGTGCAGAATAACGGGTTCCTTTCCTACACTTTTATAGAACTGATATGCACATACGACCGCTTCTTCCGAAGTTTCTTTCCCTCTCGTTATCTCAACCAAAGGAATCAGATGCGGCGGATTATAAGGATGTCCTCCTATGCAGCGTTCGGGATGTATAGCGAATTCCGCAATCTCGGAAATCATAAGTGCCGAAGTGCTGCTTGCATATATAGCATCAGATGAGGCATACATTTCGATTTCACCCAATATTGCTTTTTTAATTTCGATTCTGTCAGGACCGTTTTCCTGAATAAACTGAGCTTGCCTTACAGCTTCACGCATTGATGTCGTGTATGTAATTTGGGAGGCAAAGTCTTTAACCTGTTCCTCCGTATAAATGCCCTCTGAACATAAGTATTTCAGATTATTATCTACTCTTTCCTTTGCCAATGCCAAAGAAGCTTCATCAATATCATATAAAGCTACCTTTTTTCCGTTACTCGCAAACAATGTTGCCCAGCTCGAGCCTATCAAACCCGAACCCACCACAGCTACCTGTTTAATATTGCATATATTCATTATCCTGTTTTCCTTTCCTAAAAACTGATTATCTCTGTTCCGCTAAGGCGGTTTCTCTTTTCAGGCACAAATAATTGCAAAGGTCGTGCCAAACTGATTTTTTAGATTTTGTCGATTTTTTATCATTTATGTGTAACCTCTTTTGTTTACATTGTGTCAATTTTACAAAGTTACACTTTACGCCAAGTACACACTTTGCATTTGCGTTACATTCTGTTTACACTCGGTTACACTTTCTGCAATTCATTTGAGCTTAAACTCCAAGTTTTTTGCTTGGCACACATATTGCTTTATTAGAATACACGACGACTATTTTAATAGATAACAAGGAGGATATAACTATGAGAGAAGCCGTTATCGTAGCCGCAGTACGCACACCTGTCGGCAAGGCGAAAGGATGCTTTACAAACTTGCAGGCCGAACAATTAGGAGCTATACCTATCAAAGCACTGTTAGAACGGACAAATATAGACCCAAGCACAATTGACGAGGTAATTTATTCCACATGCAGAAACCTTGATTTAGCAATTCCGGGAAGAATGGTCGGATTGGAAGCCGGTCTTCCTATAGAAGTTCCGGGTTATGCAGTGGACAGAGGCTGTGCCTCATCTCTTACAGGATTCGCTATTGCATCTTCAATGATATGTACGGGAGTTTATGATACCGTAATAGTAGGCGGTGTCGAACACAGCACCAGAGGTATATATAAGATGAATCCCGCACCGCAAGCATTTTCAATGATGCCGCCGACGTGGGTAGAGGATAAAATCACACCACCGGAATACGAAAATCTTCCTATGGGTGCTACAGCTGAGAGAATCGCAGAAGAATACAATTTAACACGTGAAATGTGTGACAAATTTGCACTTTTAAGCCATCAGCGTGCAACTGCGGCATGGGAAGCACATCGTTTTGACGAACAGATAGTTCCGGTAGAAGTCTTTGACAAGAAAAAAGGAAAGATAATAATCGACAAAGACGAATCTTTCCGTCCTGACTGCAGTATGGAGAATTTGGCAAAGCTAAAACCTTCTTTTAAGAAAGACGGCATCGTAACCGCCGGAAACAGCTCCGGTTTCGTAGATGCAGCAGCAGCTGTAATGATTATGGAAAAGAGCAAAGCCAAGGCTTTGGGGCTGCCTATTCTTGCAAAATTTGTTGACTGTGCATCCATCGGAGTTCGTCCGCAAATCATGGGAATAGGACCTGCCAAAGCAACGAAAAAGCTGCTTGAACGTAACAAGATGACTTTCAATGATATTGATATTATTGAACTTAATGAGGCATTTGCTTCTCAATCTCTTGCCTGCTTACATGACCTTGATTTAGACATGGAAAAAGTCAATGTGAACGGTGGTGCCATTGCTTTGGGACATCCGTTCGGTGCAACCGGCGCTATGCTGTTGACCAAAATCGTATACGAAATGCAACGCAGACAGCTCAACACCGGTATCGTAACATTCTGTATAGGCGGCGGCCAAGGTTATTCGGTCCTGCTGGAAAGAGAGTAAGATATGAGATATAAAAACTTTTCTGACTTGGTAAATACTCTGAAAGAACGCGGTACAGTTTCAAAATGTGCTATCGTCGGTGCCGATGATATTCAGACGCTTCGTGCGGTTATACGTGCATGGAAAGAAGGCTTTATAATTCCGATATTGATCGGAGATGCAAACGAAATCAACAGCAAATTGGAGCAAGAAGGAATTCCTGTTAATACTTTCAATATTATCAGTCCTTCTTTTTCCGAAGATGCCGCACAAATTGCCGTAGATTTGGTTCATGCAGGCGAAGCGGACAGTATAATGAAAGGACAAATAGAAACAGGACATTTAATGCATGTGATTATGAAAAAGGAAAACAATATGCGAACCGGTCAATTGGTTTCCGCATTATCCGTATTGGAAGTTCCTTTTTACCACAAACTGCTCTTCATGTCTGATGCAGGAATTTGTATGTATCCCGATTTGGAACAAAAGAAAGGGATTATCGAGAACGCGGTTTACACCATGGATAAGATGGGCATTGATACGCCTAAGGTTGCCGTTTTATGTGCAATCGAATATTTCAATCCTAAAATGCCCGAAACCGTTGACGCCGCAGCATTAAAGGAGATGAACCAAAAAGGCGAAATCTCAGGCTGCCTTGTCGAAGGACCTATCTCCTATGATGTTGCACTTTATCATCATGCCGCAGAGCAAAAGGGATTCGACAGTCCTGTTGCCGGTGATCCCGATCTGCTGGTATGGCCGAATATAACATGCGGCAATATCGCATCCAAAATATTGGATCATTCCGTAGGCGGCAAAGGAGGCGGTCTTGTAATAGGAACCAAAGTCCCTATAATTCTGACATCCAGAGGCGATGATGCCGACGGGAAATACAGATGCATCGCTTTAGCTGCTGCATTTAACAGTCGTTAGCCTCTTTTTTTTAATATACTATTACATGTTTCATTTATTTGCACATCTAATCGAGTAGGAGGCTACTCATTAGTTGAGTAGCCGACCTCT
>CAYTRJ010000082.1:0-8471 GCA_964440185.1 uncultured Faecalimonas sp.
AACTTTGACGAAAAGAAAAGCCCGAGCGCGAGCTCGGACTTTGTCTACACTCTGAGACCAGTAACAACTGGTCTCAGAATGTAGACAAAGATTCTGCCACACTTTTTACAATAGTATAACATATAACCACTCCAATTCCGAATATTCTACAAACGCATTTACTTTATCATAAATTTATAAAAAACGCAAGACTCCACACTTGCAATAAAGTAGACTTCCACACTCTACAAAATGTCCACAATAAAATTAGTACAGTACGATATTCAAAACATTTAACAGTGATATTGATAAAATAAGTGCAAAATGGGGAGTATTTGGAAAATCATTCAATGAAATTGGAACTGCTATTGTTGGAAGAATTTCAGATATCAAAAAAGGGTTTCAGGCAACAGACGATTTATTAGGTGCATTTGGGGATACAGAAAGTATTTGGAAGAGACTATATCCAAGCAAAGAATCTATCCAATCGCAAATGATTGATGTCGATACATTAATTCCTAAAATTGATACCAACAATTTTGATTTTAATGGGTGGATTTCTAAATTAAATGCAGTTGATAAGCAAGTAAAAAATAACACATTGAGTTGGCAAGATTATTCGAATAAATTAAAAGACAATGAGAAGTGGATTGCTTCATGGGGAGCTGAAACCCAAGGGCAAATTCGCACACAAGAAGGATTAATTAAAGCCAACGAAAATGCCCGTCAAGCTGCTATTGCTCATAACAATGCATTAAAACAGCAGACCCTTTCCGCTAAAGCAGCCGAACTTGGTCTAAAAGCATTATCAATCGCTGGTAATATACTTGCATCTGTGCTGATTTCTTTAATCGTTACAGAAGTTATTAAATTTTTTGACAATATTATACACAAGGCTGAATATGCTAGAGAAGCACTGGAAGAAACGACTTCTGAATTAGAAGACTTAAATTCTGAACTTGAAACAACAAAAAGCAGAATTGAAGAACTAGAAGGGAAATCTTCTCAAGCATTATAGAAATGCGTAAAAAAAATAGGCATATCAAGTGTTTCTACTCAATATGCCTACTCATCTTCTTCTATAGACAATAATCTCACATTATCGGCAATCTCTATAATATCCTGTTCTTTCAAATACCCCATTATTTATGTACATTTGCAAGGACATTACACAACATTACATTTTTTTCAAAGCTTTTTTTGTTGGTGCAACATTAACTTGATTAAATAACTTTTCCGCATCCTTACCACTCAGTTCCGGTGTGGCTTGTATTGGTTTCATTGCTGACATAACACCCTCTCCTTTCCTATCCTCAAACATATTATGCCCCTCAGTCAGTAACTTTCAATAGCTGAGAATATGGTAACACGAACACACAATTTTGCATTTCAAGTATTACCATATACCCATATCGAAATCAACATTTCTTTTACATTATGCCCTTTTATCCTGTTTTATTATCATATATTCTGCACTTTAGCATCTAGTCTATCTGAAGATTTTCCTAACTCGCAATCTCCACAGCCCAATTTTTCATAGCTTCATATGTCTTATTTGGCACTTTGCCTTTACACTTCTTAGCAAAATCTTTGATATAATTCTGTTTATAATCAATATAACCTTGTTTTGCATCTTCCTCAGTATCAAATACACCGACTTCTTCCTTTTTACCTAAAACACTCATAGCTACATCATATTTGCCTGTAGCATTATTCAGAGTGATGTTTGTATCTGCTCCACGTTCTTCGAATATAGTGTTTGTGAAATGTGGAATCAGAGTACAAGTTTCAGAACTATATACAGTATTCCCCTGAATCAAAACATCTTTATCCAAATCAACTTTTCTATCGTCCATTCCATTTTCTTTATGCCACTCTCGATAGTTAGAAAAATTATGCCATTCAATATCTGCCCTGCATGATGCATAATAAGGTTTTAATTTATGTGTTTCTTCATCATAGCATCTCTGCATCATGTTAGCCCACTTAGTATATATATAGTTGTCCCTTGATGCATCTGCATCATTGCAGCCTAAATATCCAATGCCAAATACTGTTTTCTTCCATTTATTAGCATACCAATCATCAGCCTTGTAAAGAATATCGTTGACAATATCTGTAATCAATTTATCTGTAATCTCTACACTATCATTATATCTTTCCAATACTTCATTATACTGTTTTTCATTCATTGGGTAGATGTTTTTATAATAGTTGTCAGCTTTGTTATTGTCTTTATGCCAACAATGAGTATTTCCAACCATATCAAAATTCACAACAAATACTCCAATAACTAATCTCCATACTTCAATAGTATGTTTCTGCCAAATCCACTTTTCACCATCATAAACATTCTTCTGCAAGGTACAAACCTTTTCACCAGATTCATTTTCTTTCAATCGCTTAAATACATATTTCTTATTCCTGTATTCTAATACTCTACCATAATTAGAAATCCATGCATTCTTATAATTAATAAGCTGCACAAAGTATTCATCAGAACAAATGAGCTTAGCATCTACTTTCTCCATATCAAGTATTCTTTCTGGAATAGGCTCTTTGTAAATTCTTTCAATTTTTACTGCATTTTCTTCTGTAATTCCAAATCCGTTTAATTCAGATGCGTATGTACTGCGGCAACTTTTACATACTGTCCCCTTTCTAAATCTTTCCAATGGTAATTCTCTCCCACATTTACTACATATTTTTGTTTTTTTATTTTCACTAGTCATTTCCCTCCTTATTATTAAATCAAAAGTTCAAGATAGAATCTGAATAACATCACGACAAATAAACTGCCAAGTGGCAGCAGGCATGAAACATTTCTGTTTTTTTATTTGTGGTTATGTATGCAGAATTGCACGATAGATTTATTCTTGAACTTCTGATACAAACTCGTTTTACTTCCTGTCTGTTTAGAAATATCCATACATTTATTTAAACTCGGTGTATGTCTGCCGATATTATATGGTTCACACATAAACTCTCTAATACTTCTCGATAAAGTTTTTTTTAACATTTTTTTAAGTTTATTTGAATATTTCAATATTTTTCTTTGAATTTTTTATTTTTCGATTTTTTTAAACTAATTTTAAATTTCATGTTACATATTCATAAAATCTTCGATAACACTTAATGATTTAACTGCTGCTTCGCTTTCCCTGAAAGTTTAAAGTAAACACGCTTGTGAGCATCAACTTCTATTTTTTCTCCATGCAACATAGTTTCTGATTTTTCTACATCTACCACCTTGAAATTTCCAAAACCAGTAATCTTTATATCTTCCCCTTCTGCTAGTGTTTCTAAAATCGTTTCCAAAATCACATCAAAATACTTTTTCGTATTTGAAATATAAAAATCTCCGTTCTTTGCAACTTTTCTGATTAGTTTTTCTTTATTCATTATTTCCCTCCTAGTATTATCTTTTTGAATAGCCTTACATAATTCAAGGCATTAAAATAAGCCCACATACTCATATTCCTACAAGTATATGGACTTATTCAGATGTCCTAAATATCTTCAATTTAATTTCATATTAAAGCTCTTTTTTATCATTTCATAGTGCAAACTGTGTAAGTTCTGTGTAAGTAGCTATTTTCGCACTCTAAAAATCCTTTATTTTAGGGCTTTTTTAACTTTGGGAATCGCACCCCGCCCCGAAGAATCCTTTATCTGTTTTTTGTTATTATAACGCACTTACAGTTTCATCGTCAATTGTATTCTCTTCTTTTTCACATCTACACTCATGACTTTTACCTCTACAATATCACCTACGCTCACCATTTCTAATGGATGCTTGATAAATTTCTTATCTGTAATTTGAGAAATATGAACAAGTCCATCTTGATGAACTCCAATATCCACAAATGCACCAAAATCGATCACATTTCTTACAGTTCCTTTTAAAATCATGCCTTCTGTTAAATCTTCTATCTCAAGAACATCCGTACGCAGGATTGGTTTTGGCATTTCATCACGTGGGTCACGTGCTGGTTTTTCTAATTCTTTTACAATGTCACGAAGAGTAATTTCGCCAATTTCTAATTCTGCAGCTAATTTTTTATAATCTTTTATCGTTTTTGAAAGTCCATCTAATTTTCCACATGCAATATCATCTGCTGTAAATCCTTGTTTTTCAAGAAGTCTTGTCGCAGCTTCATAACTTTCTGGATGAACGCTGGTTCCATCTAACGGATTTTTTCCACCTGTAATTCGCATAAATCCTGCACATTGTTCAAACGCCTTCGGTCCGAGCTTCGCAACTTTTAGCAATTGTTTACGGTCTGTAAAACTTCCATTTTCTTCTCGATATGCTACGATGTTTTTGGCAATCACTGAAGAAATTCCAGAAATGTAAGAAAGCAATGGTGCAGAAGCAGTATTTAAATCTACCCCAACCTTATTTACACAATCTTCCACTACGCCAGATAGCGCTCCACTTAATTTCTTCTGATTCATATCATGTTGATATTGCCCAACACCGATCGATTTCGGATCAATCTTTACGAGTTCCGCTAATGGATCTTGCAGACGTCTGGCAATGGAAGCTGCACTTCTCTGTCCTACGTCAAAATTCGGAAATTCTTCTGAGGCTAATTTACTTGCAGAATATACAGAAGCCCCTGCTTCATTTGTAATGATATATTGTACTTTTTCTGGAATCTCTTTAAGAAGTTCCACAATAATCATTTCCGATTCACGGGAAGCTGTTCCATTTCCCACTGAAAATAATGTAATTCCATATTTCTTGATCAATTTTTTAAGTGTATCCTTAGCTGCTGCAATTTTCTGTGGAGTTGTTGGTGCTGTCGGATAAATCACTGTTGTATCTAATACTTTTCCTGTTGCGTCGACAACAGCTAGTTTACACCCAGTACGGAACGCAGGGTCCCATCCTAGTACAACTTGTCCTACAATTGGTGGCTGCATCAAAAGTTGTTCCAAATTTTTACCAAATACTTCAATCGCACCATCTTCTGCTTTTTCTGTCAATTCGCTTCGGATTTCACGTTCAATCGCCGGCGCGATCAATCGCTTGTAGCTATCTGCAATTACTTCGCGCAGAACCGGAGTTGTGTGTACGTTATTTGATGTAATCACTTGTTTTTCTAAATACTGTAACACTTTATCTTCTGGGACTTCAATTTTTACAGACAAGATTTTTTCTTTTTCTCCACGGTTCAAAGCAAGAATTCTGTGACCTGCTAATTTCGAAACTGGTTCTTCAAAATCATAATACATTTCATAAACAGATTCTGTTTCTGCATCTTTTGCAGTAGAAATGATTTTTCCTTGTTTTGTTGTCAGATCACGAATATATATACGATAGTCTGCTTCATCCGAAATCGCTTCTGCCAAAATATCCATTGCACCTTGGATTGCCTCTTGCACTGTGGATACTTCTTTTTCTTCTGAAAGATATTGTTTTGCCACCTCTTCTAAAGGCATTTCCAATTTTTGCAGCATAATGAGTGCTGCCAATGGTTCCAATCCTTTTTCTTTTGCAATTGTTGCTCTTGTTCTTCTTTTTGGTCGGTACGGACGATATAAGTCTTCCACAACTACAAGCGTTTTTGCTGCAAGAATCTGTGCTTTCAATTCTGCTGTTAATTTCCCTTGCTCTTCAATTGTAGATAATACCTGTTCTTTCTTTTCTTCTAAATTTCTTAAATACAACAATCGCTCATGTAATTTACGCAATTGTTCGTCATTCAAAGAACCTGTTGCTTCTTTTCTATATCGGGAAATGAATGGAATCGTATTTCCTTCGTCAATTAATTTGACTGCTGCCTCTATTTGCCATTTTTTTACGACTAACTCTTCTGTCAATTTTTGAATAATATCCATTTATCTGACTCCTTCTTTCATATTGTCTCTAGTATTATATCGAATTCCTCCTACAAATGCAAAATCAGAGTACACTCTGTTTTCTTGTGTTTTCTTCAGTGTTGTGTTACAATGAGGTATAAAAAATAAACAGAGGAGATGATGCAATGAAAGAAACTGCAGGGCTATCAAAACAACAACTAAAATCCCAAGAAACAAGAGACCGTATTTTCGAAGCTGCAAAAATTATTTTAAATCGCGATGGCTACGAAAAACTTTCCATAAAGAATATATGCAAAGAAGCTGGTGTATCAAACGGAAGCTTCTACCATCATTTTCAAACAAAAGATGAATTACTTTCTTATTACATTATAGATCAATCCAACATTGAACCTGAACTCTTAGACCTTCCTAAAAATAATCAAGAAGCTAAAGAAGCAATATTGGGTGTATATCTTAATTATGTACAAAATTGTATTGAGCTTGGTGTAGAATTTGTTGCCGGTTACTACTCCCCACAGAACCAAGCATTAGACCCTACTCGTCGAGCAGATCGTCCATATCCAATTGTAACTGTACAAAAATATTTAGAAAAGGCCGTTGCCGCCAATGCCATTACCATGAACCTAAGTGTCGATGAAGTGGTAACCGATATCCGTATGTTAGTTATTGGAAACTCTTTCGAATGGGCTATGCGCAGAGGTGAAATTGATTTTAGTGAAAATATGCAACGTTCTATCTCCCATTATTTAGATGGTGTTATGATATAAACATGAAGAAGCCGCACTCTATCGTCGAGTAACGGCTTCTATTTTTATAGATTTTTTGATTTTTCCGCACATACTTGCATTGCTTCCATGATTGCACTGCGAAATCCCATTTTTTCTAGTGTTTTCACTGCTTGAATCGTTGTTCCTCCCGGAGAACATACCATATCTTTCAATTCTCCAGGGTGTTTTCCTGTTTCCAGCACCATTTTTGCACTTCCCAAAACAGCCTTAGCTGCAAATTTATAGGCTTGTGTTCTTGGCATTCCTTCTGCCACCGCTGCGTCTGCCATTGCTTCGATCATCATATAAACATACGCAGGTGAGCTTCCACTCACTGCAACAACTGCATCAATCAATCTCTCCGGAACTATCTCTGCCTCTCCAAAACTTTTCATCAGCTCACATGCATAAGCCAGTTCCTCCTCTGTTACCATTTTGTTTGGGCAAATCGCTGTCATCCCTTCTTGCACCATAGCCGGAGTATTCGGCATTGTACGAATGATTTTTACAGGCTTTGCAAATTGTTTTTCCAACCATGCAATTGTTTTTCCTGGAGCCAGTGTAATCACAACTTGTTCTCCCCTTAACACATCTCGTATCTCCGCAATTATCTCTTCATAAAATTGTGGCTTTACCGCTAATACAAGAATCTCCGCCTGTGCTGCTAAAGCTCTGTTTTCTTCCATAACTTGAATTTTCAATTCCGTTTGGATACGTATTCTGCTGGATGTTGTGAGAGCCGTAGCACCAATTTCTTCATGCTTCAATAATCCATTTTCCAAAATGCCTCGAATAATTGCAGTTGCCATATTACCACAGCCAATAAAACCTAATTTCATATTTCTCATCCTTTCAAAAAAGGGAGAAAGTAATTCTTTCCCCCTCGCTTTGCTGTCTTATTTATTTTCTTGTTCTTCTTCAACACGAATCGCTTTTGTACGGATTTCTTTACAGATTTGGTCTACAAATTCTTCGATTGTCTTTTGACCTTCATCTCCTGCATAGCGGCTTCTTACAGAAACTTTTCCTTCTGCCTCTTCTTTTTCTCCGACTACTAACATGTATGGAAGTCTGTTAAGTCTTGCTTCACGGATCTTGTAACCGATTTTTTCTGAACGGTTATCTACTGTTACATCTACTCCATTCATTGCAAGTTCTTTGCGAACCTTTTCTGCATAATCTGCATATTTTTCAGAAATCGGAAGCACACGAACCTGTTCTGGACATAACCATGTTGGGAATTTACCAGCATATTTTTCAATCAGCCATGCCAATGTTCTTTCATAGCATCCAAGTGATGTTCTATGGATGATATATGGACGAACTTTTGCACCGTTTTGATCAATGTAGTACATATCGAATTTTTCTGCGATTGCACAGTCTAATTGAATTGTAATCATTGTATCTTCTTTTCCGTATACGTTTTTGGCTTGAATGTCAATCTTTGGTCCATAGAATGCTGCTTCTCCTGCTGCTTCTGTGAATGTAATTCCTTTTTCTACTAAGATTTGGCGAAGTGCATCTTGTGTGCTTTCCCAGTACGCTTCATCTCCAAGATATTTTGTCTTGTTTTCTGGATCCCATTTTGATAAACGATATGTTACATCATCTTGTAATCCTAATGTTGTTAAAACATGAATTGCAAGATTTAAGCAATTTTGTAGTTCTTCTTCCGCTTGATCTGGACGAATTACATTATGACCTTCTGAAATTGTAAATTGACGTACACGTGTCAAGCCATGCATTTCACCAGATTCTTCGTTACGGAATAATGTTGATGTTTCACCCATTCTATATGGAAGATCTCTGTATGATTTTTGTGAATTTTTATATACATAATATTGGAATGGACATGTCATTGGACGAAGTGCAAATACTTCTTTGTCTGTTTCTTCA
>CAYTRJ010000083.1:0-8161 GCA_964440185.1 uncultured Faecalimonas sp.
GCTGAAGTAGATGATTATTTAAAATCATCCACCCCAACATTTATTTTAGAGCCAATTTTAGGAGATGTACTCAAACGTACATCTCCTATTCTTTTAGCCATCGATCGCCAATTTTGCTGCGCCATAAATCCCAGCATCATTTCCTAACTCTGCTAATACGAATTTTAAGTTTTTATTTGAGAAAAATGCTTTCTCATCATAATATTTTTGAATGTAGTCGATCAAAATCATTCCAGCTCTTGATACACCACCACCAATTACGACAACATCTGGATCAAGCACGACTGCAAAGTTTGCTATTGCATGTCCCAAGTAAGCACCAAACTCTTCTGCAATTTCCATTGCAACTTCGTCCTGTTCTTTTACAGCATCCCAAACCTTTTTTGCTGAAATGTATGTTGCATTTAACATCGTTTTTCTCGTTTCATTTTCCAATTTTTTCTTTGCTAAACGCACAATTCCTGTCGCTGATGCATATTGTTCTAAACAGCCTGTTTTTCCACATCCACATTTGTCTTCCTCATTATAATTTACGCAGATATGTCCAATCTCACCACCTGCACCATTTACACCGGTCAGAATATTTCCATTTAGGATAACGCCACCGCCAACACCGGTTCCTAAGGTAACCATAACAATATTCTTATATCCTAATCCGCCACCTTTCCACATTTCTCCAAGTGCTGCTACATTGGCATCATTTCCTACTTGTACTTCTAATCCTGTAAGTTCTTCCAATTCGCGCTTTACTTCTTTATAACCCCAGCCAAGATTAGCTGTTGCTCTGACAATTCCAGCTCGAGTCACTGGTGCAGGCACACCTACGCCAATTCCAATTACATGTTCCTTCTCCACACGTCTTTCTTCTAATTTTTTCATTAACGATGCGGTAATATCTGGAAGAATCTTTTCTCCTTGGTTTTCTTTTCTTGTTGGTATTTCCCACTTATCAATTAGTTGTCCATCAATCTGAAATAACCCCAACTTAACGCTTGTTCCTCCAATATCAACTCCAAAGCAATATTTCATCTCTACCATTGTTCTTGCCCTACTTTCTGCGTGTTAACTGCTCTTGTAAACGACGATATAATTCTTGTGCTGCATTATAACCCATTTGTTTTTGTCTATGGTTAATTGCTGCTGATTCAACAATCAATGCAACATTACGTCCTGGTCGAATCGGAATCGTATGACATACCACCTTATTTCCCAAAAATTCTGTATAATTTTCTTCTAATCCCATTCGATCATATTCTTTTGTCTTATCCCAATCTTCCAAAGTAACGACCAAGTCAATATTCTGTGTTTCCCTTACACTTTGAACACCGAACAAAGTCTTTACATCTATGATACCAATTCCACGAAGTTCAATAAGATATTTTGTGATTTCTGGAGCATTTCCAACCAATGTTTCATCACTGACTTTGTGAATCTCTACCACATCATCTGAAACGAGACGATGCCCACGTTTAATCAACTCTAACGCAGCTTCACTCTTACCAATACCACTTTCTCCCATGATTAAAACACCAACGCCGTAAACGTCTACCAATACGCCATGAATGGAAATGCATGGTGCTAATTGCACATTCAGCCAACGAATCAACTCTGCTTGAAATGGTGATGTCTTTTGTTTCGTTGCAAACACAGGTGTATTTGCTGCATTTGCCGCTTCTAATAATTCTTCATCTGGAAGAATCTCTGTCGTATAAATAAGACATGGTATTCCGTAAGAAAATAATTGCTTATACAATTCTTTTTTACGTTCAACTTCTAAGGATTGTAAATAAGTATACTCTACATATCCAACGATCTGTACACGCTCTGAATCAAAATGATCAAAATATCCTGTCAATTGTAATGCAGGACGATTCATATCTGGAACCGATATATATTTTTCAGTCAGATCAATATCTGGTGTCAGATTTTTTAAATTCATTTTTTCAACTAAATCAGTAATTTTTACACCTGGCATTTTTTCCCTCTCATTTCTATATATAATTTTACTTAGTATAGCACTATCTCGTAGCAGTTCGCAAGAGCACTCTTATTTATGAAAGAACTCATAAATCTCTTTTGCTGCCTTTTCATTCATAGAAGGCAGTCCTTTCAATTGTTCTACAGAAGCATTCTTGATTTCTTCTATGTTATCAAAATGCTTCATTAATGTTTTTCTTCTAGCCGGTCCTACTCCTGGAATTTCATCCAAAATAGAATGTATCTGTCCTTGACTTCTTAAATTTCTATGAAAAGTTATTGCAAAGCGATGAGCCTCATCTTGAATCCTTGTAATCAATTTAAACCCTTCCGAATTGCGATCGATCTGAATTTCTGTATTATTATAATAAAGCCCTCTTGTTCTATGATTATCATCCTTCACCATACCGCAAACAGGTATTTGTAGATTTAACTTTTCTAATACAGAAAGGGCAATATTCACTTGACCACGTCCCCCATCCATTAATATCAAATCTGGTAATGTTGAAAATCCATCTTCTTGTTTTTCTAATCCATGTAAAAACCGTCTAGTCAAAACTTCTTCCATACTTGCATAATCATCTGGTCCTTGTACACTCTTAATCTTAAATTTACGATAATCATTTTTCTTAGGTTTTCCACGTTCATACACAACCATAGAGCCAACAGAAGCAAATCCACTTGTATTAGAAATGTCATACGCTTCCATCCGTACAATATTTTCAAGTCCAAGCCATTTTTCAATTTCCTTAACTGCACCAATTGTACGTCCTTCTTCACGTTTCAATCGTTCCTTATCCGTATTCAAAACAAGTGCTGCATTTTTTCTTGCAAGTTCTACCAGCTTTTCTTTTTCACCTTTTTGAGGAATACGAATATGCACCTTATGTTCTCTTCTTTTCGTAAGCCATTCTTCCAGCAGTTCCTGCTCTTCCAATTTCTCATGCGTCATAATCTCTCCAGGAATAAACGGTGTTCCTGCATAAAACTGTTTTACGAAAGTCGAAAGCAATTCCCCTTTTGTCGCATCAGCTGCATTTCTTAAAAAGAAATGGTCTCGACCAATCAAGCGGCCTCCACGAATAAAGAATATCTGCACGACTGCATCTTCCATGTCTTTTGCAATTGCAATAATGTCACGGTCTTCCCCTCTGCTATCCGTAATTTTCTGCTTTTGTGCAATCTGCTTAACACTATTTAAAAGTTCTCGATACTCTATGGCGCGTTCAAATTCCATTTTTTCCGATGCTTCCAGCATCTTTTTCTCTAACTCTTGTAAAATGCCTTCATAATGTCCATTTAAGAAACGAATCGCTTCTTGAATGGATTTACGATATTCCTCCTGCGAAATGTATCCTTGACATGGTGCCTTACACTGCTTAATATGATAATTCAAGCAAGGTCTATCTTTTCCAATGTCTTTTGGTAAATTCCGATTGCAGCTACGAATATGGTACAACTTGCGAATCAGATCAATAGTATCCTTTACTGCACCAGCACTTGTGTACGGTCCAAAATACCTTGCCTTATCCTTTTGCATCGTACGTGCCATCATAATGCGAGGATATGGTTCTTGAACAGTTACTTTAATAAATGGATAACCTTTGTCATCCATCAGCATCGTATTGTATTTTGGTCTATGTTCTTTGATCAAATTACATTCTAATACCAACGCTTCTAGCTCTGAATCTGTCACAATATACTCAAATCTACGTATATGTGTCACCATTTGTTCAATCTTTGGTCCTTTATTTCGGCTAGCTTGAAAATACTGACGCACCCTATTTTTCAAACTGATTGCTTTTCCCACATAAATAATTTCATCTTTTTCATCATGCATCAAATACACACCCGGCTTTGCCGGAAGCTTTTTTAACTCTTCTTCAATATGAAACATTTCATCACCTATCAAACTCATTTATGGTTATGATAGCATACAATTTTTCAAATGAAAAGGCGACGTAACGAATTACGCCGCCTTGTTCTTATTCAATAATTACTTCAAATTCTGAACCAACTTCTTTTACTGATACTTTTTTACCTTTATCTTTGGCAAATTTTTGTACGTTTGTCATTTGATGTGGTTCACTTACTAATACCTTAATTTGTCCTTTTGCTGTTTTTAAAGCTTCTGCTGTAAGCATTAATGGTTCTGGACAAGATAACCCTCTTGCATCTACTTCATACATATCTATTACCTCCTATTTTGCAGCTTTTCTCTTGTTTCCTGCAAAAGCAATTACAAGTAATACTACGATACAAATGATTACTGCGATTTTACCATTTTGTGTAGCTGCGCCTAAAACAAGTTCTCCTGTTTCTGCATTTGTAGCAGTTCCGCTTGAAGCAAGACCTAAGTTATGGCAAAGTGCTGCACCTACGAACATACCAACAACTGTCATCGCTGCATCTGAAGAACCTTGTCCTGCTAATACTAATTGACGAAGTGGACATCCACCTGCTAATGTTGCTGCAAAACCTACAACATACATTCCAAGAAGGTTCCATAAATGATTTGAATGAGCAATCACACCTGGTGTATTGAATCCTAGTACAAATGTTCCATTTACAAGGTTGAAGATCAACATTACTACAAATACGCCACCGATTACTGAAATTAAATCAAAGTTTTTCATTAACATAATATCACGAATACTTCCTGCGAAGCACATTCTTGATTTTTGAGCTAATGCACCAAATAGTAATCCTCCTACTAATGCAATTAAGAATGGAGCATGTTTGCTACCTGGGCCGCTTTCACTTACTGCTAATAATGATGTTCCCACAGAAAGAACTAAAATTCCAAATACGATCACTGGTAAAACTGCACCACTCATCTTATTTGTTTCATAAGCACGTCCAAGGCTGAAGCCTTTCTTTAACGCAATAATTCCTGTTCCAATACCAAGGATAAATCCAACTAAAGCAACGTAAGCATTTAAGTCACCTGCTGACATACGAAGCACCATACGAAGTGGGCATCCTAAAAATACTAAGGAACCAATCATAATAATGATACCTAATACGAAACGGATTGCTGGTGATGATCCTGCTGTGGAACGATATTCTTTTGTTGCTACTGCGATTCCAAATGCTCCCAATACAATCCCAATTGTTTCAGGTCTTGCATATTGAACCACTGCTGCTTGATGCATCTTTAAGGCACCTGCTGTATCACGGATAAAACATGCGATACAAATTGCCATATTTGCTGGGTTTCCTGCTTTTGCTAATACTGCTGCAATGATCCCGCACAAAGCGCCTGCTAATGCAAGTTTTTTCTTTGAACTTGATAAATTCATATTCAAATTCCTCCTTTGTTTTCTCTATCTACCATTTTATCACTTCGCAATATTATAGTCTAATTGATACTTTCCATAAGCTTTATAGATTTTTCCTATAATCCAAAAAGAAACCCATAATTTTTTATGAGTTTCTTTTGCCATCTTATTCTTCTTCAAATATATCTTCTGACACAGCTAAATTTTCACCATTCTTCACTTTTCGGAAAATTTCCATAAATTCTTTTCCTGTAATGGTTTCTTTTTCAATCAAAAATGCTGCTATCTTATCTAATGCTTCACGATTTTCTATCAATAAGCGTTTTGCTTCTTCATATGCACCTTTTAACATTTGCATCACTTCTTGATCAATTTCTGCTGCTGTCGCTTCTCCACAATTTAATACTGCACGTCCGTCTAGGTAACGATGTTGAACAGATTCCAATCCCATCAATCCAAATCGTTCTGACATTCCGTATTGTGTCACCATCGCTCTTGCAATCTTTGTTGCCTGCTCAATATCGTTAGATGCACCTGTCGTAACTGTATCAAATACAATTTCTTCTGCTGCTCGTCCACCAAGCGTTCCTACGATCATTGCTTCTAATTCTTTCTTCGTATTTAAGAATTTTTCTTCTTCCGGTGTATGCATTACATATCCCAGTGCACCCATTGTTCTAGGAACAATTGTAATTTTTTGTACGGGTTCCGCATCTTTTTGCAATGCACTAAGAAGCGCATGCCCTACTTCATGGTAAGATACAATACGTCTTTCTTCAGCATTCATAATACGGTCTTTCTTTTCTTTTCCCACAAGTACTACTTCTACAGCTTCAAATAAATCTGCTTGTGAAACTACTTGTCTTCCATGTTTTACTGCATTAATTGCAGCTTCGTTGATCATATTTGCAAGATCTGAACCGACAGCACCTGATGTTGCTAACGCAATAGCTTCTAAGTCAACAGTCTCATCCATTTTCACATCTTTTGCATGTACTTTTAATACATCTACACGTCCTTTTAAATCTGGTTTGTCTACAATAATACGTCTGTCAAAACGACCTGGACGAAGTAACGCTGGATCTAAAATTTCTGGTCTGTTTGTTGCAGCCAATAATAATAACCCTTTGTCTGTATCAAAGCCATCCATCTCAGCAAGTAACTGATTCAATGTTTGTTCACGTTCATCATTGCTTCCCATTGCATTATCACGGCTCTTACCACTCGCATCAATTTCATCACTGAAAATAATGCATGGAGCCATTGCTTGTGCCTGCTTAAATAGATCACGCACTCTGGAAGCACCTACCCCTACATACATTTCCACAAATGCAGAACCTGACAAAGAGAAAAATGGAACTTTTGCTTCTCCTGCAACTGCTTTTGCAAGTAATGTTTTCCCTGTCCCTGGAGGTCCTACAAGTAATGCACCTTTTGGTAATTTTGCACCAATCTCCGTATATTTCTTAGGATTGTGCAAGAAATCCACTACTTCTTGTAATGATTCTTTCGCTTCATCTTGTCCAGCTACATCTTGAAAAGTAACTCCTGTTTCTTTTTCCACATAAACTTTGGCATTGCTCTTTCCAATGCCCATCATTCCGCCACCTTTTGACATTTTCTTCATTAGATAACTCATGCAGAAGAAAATCAGTACAAATGGTGCGACAACCGTCAATATAAAATTCCAGAAAACAACAGATCCCGTATTTGGAATCTCTGCGCTAAATGCTACTCCATTCTTGTCTAATCGTTCTGCCAAAGTATCATCTTCCACAATTCCTGTGTAATAAGTGATCTGTGTGCCTGGAATCAACTGACTTAGCAAATTATTTTCCTCTGTCTTTGGAGTAATCACAAGTCTGTCTTCCTCTATTACAACTTCTGCCACTTTACCATTATCTACTAATTCTAGGAATTCACTGTATTTGATTTCTTTTGTTGTTGCACTACCTGCAAAGTCCATTAATCCTAATACTAAAAATCCTGTGATCAAAGTTGTGATCATTACGAGGATCCAACCTTGTTTATTACTTTTATTATGATTCTTTTTATTCTGATTGTTCTCCATTTTCATCCTCCTAACCCAATACTTTTTCTATTATAAATATTGCTTCTTTATAAATCAATAAAAACATTATGAATTGCTATCTCGTTTTCTAAAACTTTTCTAAATTTTCCAAATCTTGGGACTAGCTAAAGGTATATACTTTGTAGTATACTGTTTTGGTAATTAATTATACAATAAGACTCAACGAAACTATAGACAAGGGATGACTGAATTTATGAAAATCGGATTTGATAATGAAAAGTATCTAAAAATGCAATCTGAGCATATTCGTGAACGCATCAATCATTTTGACAACAAATTATATTTAGAATTTGGCGGCAAACTTTTTGATGATTATCACGCTGCCAGAGTACTACCAGGTTTTGCACCAGACAGTAAATTAAAACTCTTAATGCAATTGTCTGATCAAGCAGAAATTATAATCGTAATCAGCGCAGGCGATATTGAAAAGAATAAAGTACGTGGCGACTTAGGTATTACGTATGATACCGACGTACTAAGACTTATGGATTCTTTTAAAGAAAAAGGACTTTTCGTCGGAAGTGTTGTAATCACTCAATATGCTGGACAAAACAGTGCAAATCTTTTCAAAACACGCTTAGAAAAATTAGGTATTAAAGTTTATACACATTACTCAATAGAAGGTTATCCTTCTAATATTCCACTTATCGTAAGTGATGACGGATATGGAAAAAATGATTATATTGAAACTTCCAGACCACTTGTAATCATCACAGCGCCAGGACCTGGAAGTGGAAAGATGGCTACTTGCTTGTCACAGCTTGACCACGAACACAAACGATGAATCCATGCTGGTTAGGCTAAGTGGGAA
>CAYTRJ010000084.1:0-8152 GCA_964440185.1 uncultured Faecalimonas sp.
AATTCACGGAATTCATTACATACAGATTCTACATATTCTACAAATTCTGGGAAATCTAATGCTAATTTTAGATATCCTCCATATCCGATTCGGTCAACTGGTTTTCTCAAGATTGCACGTCTTGCAGTTACCCAGTTTTCTTTTGCTTCTTTCACAGGATCTCCACCTTCATGGAATGTATCTGGGAAGAAATATGGTAAAAATCTACCTTCTGTATATTTTACCCCTTCAATATCAGATATCAAACGAAGTGTTGACCCATTTCCAACAGAGCCTACAACAGCATCTAAGCCAATACTTGCAAATTCTTCCATGAATGGTTCTGTTCCGATCCAATGATCTCCTAAGAACATCATTGCTTCTTTTCCGCATTCATGTGTGATATCTACCATTTCTTTTGCTAATGCTGCAACTTCTCTTCTTTGGAATGCTTGGAAATCTTTGAATTCTTTGCTTGGAATTCTGTATTGGTTGTTATGGTAGCCTTGGTCAATGATAAATTCTGGACGGAATTTATAACCTACTTCCTTTTCAAATTGTTCTAAGATATATGGACTTACAGAAGCTGAGTATCCATACCAATCAACATATTTTTCTCGTTTTAGTTCATCAAACACCAATGTAAATTGATGGAAAAATGTTGTATAACGAATCACATTTACATATGGATGTTCTTCACAGAATTTGCGAAGACGTTTCATACTATATTCTCTTGTTTTTGGTTGACGGACATCAAATGTAATTTGATGTTCAAAGTCTTTCCAGTCATTTGTAACTGCATTGTACATATGTACTGGATCCCAGATCAAATATGCCAAGAAGCTGACTGTATATTCATGGAATGATTTTGCATCATGAATTTCAACACACCCTGTTTCAGCGTTGTATTCCCATGTGTCTGTTGGTACAACTTCGCCTGTAGAACGGTCGATTACTTCCCACCAACGTTTGATGTCATCTCTTGTATTAACTTCCATTAATTCATTGGAAATTCCTTTCATCAATGGAATAGCAAGTGTGCTTTCTGTTGCTGTATAAAATCCTGTCATAATGTAACATTGCTGTACTTCATCTGGATTTGCTTTTGCCCAAACATTATCTTTTCTTGTTGTATAATAAGTCGAATAAATCTTCGCTCCCACTTTTGTAAGTTCTTCTGGGAATTCTGTACCATCACAGTCGCGAATTGCATCCGCGCCCCATTTTTTTAAGATTTCAATTGTTTCTGGAACAACGTCTAAGTTGGTAGGAATCGTAACTCTTCCTGTTGTTTTTTCTGTAGACATAGTTTTTATAACTCTCCTCTCTCTTGTTCCAATTGTATTTGTAAACACTTGCCAGCCTGCAAGCATATATCATCTACATTTGTGGTTCCAAATTTTATAGATACTACTTGATCATGTTGAGGTTCCAAAAGAATTTCACACTGATTCTTCTCATTTCGTACTGCAGAGATCAAAAGTCCTCTTTCCCCTCTGAATTTTTCAAATTTAATTTTTTGACCGTTCCATCTCTCTGGTATCGCAGGAAAAACAGTTATCACGCCTTTCTCCATTTGCAAAAGCATCTCTTGCAACGCATCAGCCGCATACATATTTCCTTCCAAAGTAAATGGTCGATAGTGGAATGTACTGTATCCACGTTTCATAAAATCTCCATTTAAATGGAATCCATTTTCTGCACAAAAACTTTCCCAGAATATGCGTAACTGCTCGTAAGCTCCTTCACCATTTTTTTGGATCGCATATAAATGAGACATCCATGCAAAGGAGTAGCCCACCCACATTCCGGTTCCAAGCAATTCATATGCAGAAATCGTCGCATCAATGATATCTTTATCTTCTTCATAGGAAAGCAAATGTAATGGCACAATTGCCATAGCATTTGATAAATGTCTATGAGATTCCTTCAGCACTTCATCTGGAGATAGCATAAGTACTTTTTGCTCACTGATTGCCAATTGGGGAAGCTTTTCTAATTTACTTCTCCAAATATCTTCTTCCCCGTTTTTAAGAATTTTTGAAAATTCCACCAGCGTCTGATATAAGTATCGCAATAAAGCGAGATCATAATTGCTATTTGGGGTCAGCCATGATTCTTTTTCGTCATCATGGATCTCTGGTGAACTCGAAACAGGTAAATAAAGTTGTCCATCTTTTTCTTCTAACAAGGAAGAAATGCAACTTTCTGTTTCCGTAAAATACACCCATGCTTTTTCTCTTAGAAACTGTACATCACCAGTATATCGGTAATACTGTTCAAAGGATTGGCAAAGCCAAATTTGGTGTGTAGGAGACAAGGAATACATCGGCCAACCACCAAGAGCTTTCCCATGAATTGTCATTACACCTGGTAAGCATATCCCATCTGCATCATAAAATTCCTTCGCAAATGTTTTTGCCATTTTCATAGAATCCCAAAGAAAATCTATAAATGCTTCTCCTTCTGCTAAATGATTTGCCTTATAAAAATGTGTATAGCTTAATTGCGTATTTAGGTCATTGTGATAATCACCTTTCCAAGGAGGCAATTCTCCATTATCTGCCGTCCATACCCCTTGAAGCGGCATTGGATATTCTCCTTTTCTTGAACAAGATGCAAATAAATAATTTGTTAAATACCATTGTTTTTCAAAAAAAGGATCTGGTAAAGATACACTGCTTTGCTTCCAGTATGCATCCCACCATGCTTGATGTGCGCGAAAACTTTTTTCATATCCGTCTCTTACATTTTTCTCTACACATCTCTTTCCATCTTCCAGCCAATTCGCCCCATCATTCGAATTTACGATACGATACACGATAGTGGTTTCTTTTGCTTTTTTTGAAATTCCGGTTACGACACCATACGAAAATTTCTCATCCACCTGCTGTTCAAACCAACGCAGTATAACATCCCCCTGCACTTCTCCACACTTTGCTTTTGGATAGTGAAGCTGTTCTAAACCGCCTTGTGAAATCTTTCGATTATCTGGATCGTATTCAAGTGTTTCTGTTTCATCCACATCTCCAAATAAAGGATGTTCCAATAGCACATTCACTTTTTCATTTTCATGACAGATTCGGATATATCCACTTTGATCTACCGCATGACAAAATGACTGTATCTGAACCTTCGAGTGTTCCATCTGTACTTCCAATTTTGCCTCTGCTGTTGACAGATCCAGTTCCGATACGATATTTCCTGCTCCTTGAAATTGCAGTAAAATCTTTCCTACTGGAAGTTTTGTTGGTGTCAGCATATTGTATCGTGCATCAAAAACTCGTCTGATTTCTTCTGTATTTCCTGCCTTTGCAAGTTTCACCAAGTTGTGATATGTGAAATCATTCTCATCCTCCTGATATGGTTCTGAAAGATCCCACACATCGGTTCTATCCAAACTGAAACGGAGCTCATCTGGCTTTCCCCAGATCAGGCAGCCTATTTTCCCATTTCCCAATGGGATTGCTTCGTCCCAGTTTTCAATTGCTGTTTGATAAAATAAATTATGCTTTTTCATCATTATCGATATTGTCTGTTATACAACCATAATAAGAAAATAAGTCCTGCCAGTCCTACTAATTCTGTAAGTAATCCATGCAATCCAATATTTCTATGTCCCACAATAACTAACGCCATGCAAACGCAGAATAAGATTGCAACGAAAAGACCAACAATAATTTTTTTTGCAGTTTCGTTCATACCATATCCTCCTTAGCCTTTCAATCCGCCAACAGTCATACCTTCTGTCAATTGTTTTTGTACACACATATACAAAATCAATGTAGGAAGCATAACTATTACAAGCCCTGCATACATCTGTCCATATTGAACTGCTGATTTTTGTGCAGCCATTAAATTCATAAGACCTACTGACAATGTTTTTAATTCTACTTTTGTAAGCAATGTCATGGAAATGATATATTCATTCCAGAATGATAAGAAGTTGAACAAAATAACTGTGATGATACTTGGTTTCGCCATTGGAATAATAACTTGTACCATGGTTCTAAAGTATCCTGCTCCATCCACATATGCAGCTTCTTCGTAATCTTTGGCCAAAGTTTTAAAGTATCCTGATAATAAGTAAATAGTAAATGGTAGTGCAGTCGCAGCATACACCACTGCTAAAACAAAGAGATTATTTAAGAAAAATGTTTCTCCTATCATCTTTCGTAAAAATGAATCTGCATTACTTAACATTAAAAAGATTGGAACTACAATGTAGTTTACATTGATAAAAAGTCCAGCCATAAACAATGTGTTCCAAAATGTTCTAGATTTGAATTTAAATCTAGCTAATACATAAGATGCTGGTAAAGCAACAACGATCAAAATCACTAACGCAAGTGCTGTTACGATTACAGAATTGAGCATATATGAACCCATATCCGCTTTCTGCCATGCGTCTACAAAGTTTTGTAGATATACGCCTGCTGGAAGCGCCCAAGGATTTCTATAGAATTCCTCATTTTGTTTGATAGAAGCCATAAATACCCATGCAATTGGAACTAAAATAGAAATCGCAAGAAGGATTAATAATATGTATGTAATTACTTTGCCTGTTTTATTGCCTGTCTTTTTCATAATCTACCCCCTCCTTTAAAATTCTACTTCTTCACGTTTTGTAACCACATTAAGAATTCCTGAAAGCGCAAATGAGAACAAGAATACAACTGAACTGATAGCCATACCATAACCATAAGAAGAGTTTGTATATGCTTCTTGGTATACGTAACTTAAGAATACATGTGATGCGCTATCAGGTCCACCGTTTGTCATTGCCTTTACAAATAAGAATGACATATTAATTGTACTGATTACAAAGAATGTTAATGTTGTTCTGATATTTGTCCAGATCAATGGAAGTGTAATTTGGAAAAATTGAGTAATCTTTCCTGCACCTTCTAAGCTGGCTGATTCATATAAACTAGCTGGTACGTTCGCCATGCTTGCCATGTACATAACCATATAATATCCAATTGCCTGCCATACCATAGCAATTACAATACTCCAAATTACAAGTTTTTGACTTCCAAGCCAGAGAATTGGCTCTGCATCAGATCCTCTAAATAAACTCAAAATAGAATTTAGAAGCCCTTGGTTTGGATCATAAATCGCCGAAAAGATCGCACTGATGATAACAATAGACAAAATGTTAGGAATATAAAAAACAATTCGGAAGAAATTTTGTCCTTTGATTTTTTCTCTTGTTAAAATAGCTGCAAACAAAAGTGCAAGCGCAAATGTGACAACCGTTACGACTACGATCAAAAGAATTTGGTTTTGGAACGCACGATAGAATTTTTCACTTTGGAATAAAATTTTAAAGTTGTTCAGTCCAACAAATGTTTTCTCTGCAGTGTATCCACCCCATTTATACAGAGACATACGGAATACATCCACTGTTGGAATGATCATAAAAATAACAAACAAAAGTATTGCTGGGGCTGTACATAAAAATATGAATCTTCCCCTTCCTTTTCTTTTTTGCATTTCTTTATCTCCCATCTATAAATTTGATATAAAAAAGCTGGTGCTCTATACAAGCACCAGCCGTTGTGACATCAACTATTTAAGAGCTCCTCTGAAAGCATCGTTATCTTTGATAATTTGAGCTTTCCAATCATCGATTGTTTTGTCTCCTGTTACAAGAGAGTTGATTGGATCACAGAATGTACCACGGATTGTTGTACCTTCAATTGAATCTGTAGCTGCAAATGCATCTAATACTGCAACAGCACCTGTGTCATAAATGCTGTAGTAAATCTTAGCATCGCCTTCTAATGAATCAGCTAAGCCATTGATTGGTTGGATAGCACCTTGTCCAGCGAAGATTTCTGCTGCTTTGTCTGAGTATAAGAATGCAACGAATTCTTTACCAAGATCTTGGTTTTCTCCACCTGCTGGCATCCAAACTTGTTCGAACCAAGCGTAAGAAGCTCTTTCTCCACCTGCTTCAACTGCTGGAAGTGCTGTGAATCCCCATTCGAATCCATCTGCGCGTGGAGCTTCTGCCATTTCACCAATTACCCAGTTACCATTTGGCATGAATAATGCTTTGTTGTCTAATACTAATTGTTGGTTCTTTTGGAAGTTATCATCGTTAGCATTAGCTGGTGTTGTTGATTCTGTGTAATCAGCTAATTTATCAAGGATAGCAAAGATTTCTGCTGCTTCATCTGTTTCCCAGATACCTTCTTCATATTGAAGAACGTTAGCGAAATCATCACCAAATGCTTCATGCATTAAAGCGTATAAGAATGCATCAAAGTATCCAGCTGTTGGATATGTAAATAATGCAATACCTTCTGCTTTTGCTTTGTCACCAAGTTCCCACATTTCATCCCAAGTTGTTGGAACTTCCCAGCCTTTTTCAGCAAATAAACCTGCATTGTAGAATAATCCACATGGGCTGTAGAACATTGGCATTAAGTAAACTTTATCATCACCATATGGTTGTGTGATTGTGTTGTCTGTAAATCCACCAAGCATCTTGTCAGAAACTTTTGCGTCTTCACCTGGAATTGTCATATCTAAAACATCTGTTAATTCTACTAAATTGTTTTCCTTAATAAATGTTTCTGTCATACCAGATTCAGCACCAACTGCACGCATGATAACATCTGGATAGTTACCGTTTCTCATTTCTGGAGAAATCACGTCTTCAAGGTTTTTATCTATTGTAAGATCTACCTTAATTCCTGTTTCTTCTTCAAATGCTGCTGCTACTTCTTTCCACATATCAGCACCATATGCTGTTTCAACAGCAGCAACTTTCACTACCTTGCTGTCTGTATCAGCTGAATCATTGTTTGATTCTTTTGAACCGCAAGCTGCCATGCTAAGTACCATGATGCCTGCTAAAGCTAAGCTTAAAATTCTTTTTTTCATAATCTTTTCCTCCCTTGAAATTTATACCGTCGCTTATGTCTTCTATTATATATTTCCTTTTCGAACTTCGCAACCGACATCTTGCGTATACCTTTAGTTTTCTTGCGGTCTTTTATTTTTTTTGTGTTTTGTTCACATATTTAACATATTTTTCCAAAAAATTACTATTTTGTTGTTTATTTTATACGCATTCTGAAAATCTATTGTTTTCTTTCTTTCTAATGTTGTATCATATAAGAAAAAAGTTTTACAAAGGAGAGGCCTTATGAGTATCCAACGTTACGATATAACATTACCACAAAATCTAACCTCACAGGACAAGGCGAATTTATTATATATCAGCTCTTCTCAATATGAAGGAGACTGGCCCAGCACTTTACATAGTCATCATTTTTCTGAATTATTTTACATCGTAGACGGAAAAGGACAATTCAAGATTGAAGAAAATCTATATCCTGTTTCCTCTGATGATCTTGTCATTATAAACCCGAATGTACTGCATTCCGAAATGAGTTTAGATGCTAATCCGCTAAAATATATTGTAATTGGAATCGAAGGCTTAGAATTAAGTCCGCTCAAAACACCTGAAAACATTACACATTGTATTCATAACATGTCGAAAGACAAAGAGATGCTTTTGACTTATCTGGACCTTCTGTTGAAAGAAAGTGAATCCAAGACAACAGGATACGAAATTATTTGTCACAATTTGATTGAGATTTTAGTAATTTTGTTGAGCCGCTTGCCGGATTTTTCTACTACAATTGTTCCTCCCACACAAAAGAGCAGTCAGCTAAGTGTTTCTATACGCCGTTATATCGATGCACACTATAAAGAAGATATTAGTTTAGATTCTATTGCAGCAGCAATTCATAATAGCAAATATCATATTGTCCATGCTTTTACGGAAGAATATCATATTTCGCCAATCAAGTACCTTACTTTCAAGCGAATCCAAGAAAGCAAAGCACTTTTGACGACAACTGATTATTCTTTAACAGAAATCAGCCGTGTACTCGGCTTTTCTTCCCCTAGCTATTTTTCTCAAGTATTCAAGCGTGCAGAAAATTGTTCTCCAATTGATTATCGCAAGCAAAATCGTTAAAAATATTTCTAACAAAAAAGGAGATTCGAAATTCGAATCTCCTTAACTTTTATTAGTCTTGTACGTATGGCATTAATGCAATATGTCTTGCTCTCTTGATTGCTGATGTAAGAGCTCTTTGATGTTTTGCACAGTTTCCTGTGATTCTTCTTGGAAGGATTTTTCCTCTTTCAG